>NZ_JZWY01000460.1:0-6275 GCF_000966955.1 Streptomyces sp. NRRL S-495 | reverse complement strand
GTCGTCGTGGTGGTGGTCGGCGAGCATCACGAACACCCGCGCCCGGCGGCCGGCGCCGGCGAACCAGGTCGGCTCGCCGTGGCTGACCCGCTCGTCCACCTCGGGCAGGGCCAGGCAGACGGCCCGCAGCCGCTCCACGGCCGCCCAATCGTCGGCCGGGCCCGGTCCTGGGACCGGGCCCGACGGCTCGGCGGCCCGCACCGCTCAGCCCGCCGAGGGGCGCGGGGCACCCGGGTAGCTGCCGAAGTACCAGTGGTTGCCCTCGGGGTCGGCGGCGGCGAAGTCCCGCGAGCCGTAGTCGGTGTCGTACGGCGCGGTGGTGATCCGCGCCCCGGCGGCGGCCGCCCGCGCGTGCAGGGCGTCCGGGTCCGCCGTCACCACATAGGCGGAGAAGGTCCCGGGACCGCCGGGCCAGGGCTCGCCGCCCTCGGGAGCCGGCCGGTCGGAGCCCAGCATGATTCCGCCGCCCTCCGGCCACGCCAGTTCGGCGTGGGCCACGAACTCGCCCTCGCCGTAGGCGACGACCTCCTCGAAGCCGAACGCCTCCGTCAGGAAGCGGATCAGCGCCCGGGCGTCACGGGCCCGCAGACTGGGCCAGACCTGAGGGGCGGGCGCCGCCCCGTCGCCGGTGCCACTCGTGTTCGCGCTGTCGGCGTCCATGGCCGGTACCTCCTCCGTTCGGGGCGACCCGCCCGGGTGGGGGCCGGTCCGCCGTCATGCCTCCCACTCTGACCCCGGCCCGGCCGCCCCGCCTTGGACGTTTCGGAACTTCGCCGCGTCCGGCCCCTCCTCGGCGAGCCAGACCGTCGGCGCGCACCCCGCGAGCGTGCGGAACTCGCGCGCCAGATGGGCCTGGTCGAAGTACCCGCAGCGCACCGCGAGCTCCGCCAGCCGGGGCGCCGGACCGGGCGCGGCCAGCAGCCGCCGGGCGCGGTCGAACCGGATCACCCGGGCGGCGGCCTTCGGCGTGAGCCCGGTCTCCCGGCGGAACCGGTCCTGCAGGTGGCGGCCGCTCCAGCCGGTCTCCTCGGCGAGCGCGGCCACCGGCAGGGCCCCGCCGCTGCGCCGGAGCGCGTCCCAGGCCCGCAGCACCTCGGGCGGCACCCGGCCGGACGGGTGGGCGAGCCGCAGCAGCGCGCCGTCCAGTGCCGCGAACCGCTCCGGCCAGGTCCGCGCCTCCCGCACGGCCTCCTGGAGCCGCTCGGCCACCGCGCCGAGCACCTCCTCCGCCGGTACGTCCGACTCGGCGAGTTCCCCGGCCGGCAGCCCGAACAGCGCCCGTGCCGCCAGCGGGTGGACGGCGACCTGGATGCCGGACTGCCGGCCGTCGTGGCTGATCAGCGCCGGGGCGGTGTGCAGCCCGCCGAGCAGGGTGGCGAACCGGCCGGGGGGCTGCGCCGGGTCCGGGTGGCCCGCCATGGTGAGCGGTTCGTCCAGGGTCACGATGAAGGTCAGGTACGGGGACGGCAGGCCCCGGTGCAGGGCGGGCGGCACACCCCGTTGGCGGTAACCCGAGTACCAGGCCACATAGGGACGCAGCGCGGTGGCGGGCCGTGCCCGGACCGCCTCGTCGACCAGGTCGGGGGCGGTCGTCACCGCTGTCCGGTCCGGCGCCCGCACCGCCCCGGGCGCCCCGGCGAACTCCTCCGTCACGCCCCCAGTATCGTCCCGCCGGGTCCCGCCGGGTCGCGGCCGTGCCCGGCAACGGCCGCCCCGATCACGCCCGGCAACCGCCTCCCCGATCACGCTCGGCAACGGCCGCCCCGGATCCGCTCGCGGACCCCCGGCACCCGTGCGTAGGGTGGGCGCACCGGAACACCCGGTGCTCGGGGGAGACCCTGAGGAGGAGTCCCCGTGACTACTGCCCGAGACATCATGCACGCCGGCGCCCAGTGCGTCGCCGCCGACCAGAGCCTCGCCGACGCCGCCCGGATGATGCGCGACATGAACGTCGGCGCCCTCCCGATCTGCGGCCCGGACCAGAAGCTGAAGGGCATCATCACCGATCGCGACATCATCGTCAGGTGTATCGCCGAGGGGCGTGACCCGGCGGCGATGAAGGCCATGGAGCTGGCCGGTCACCTGCACTGCGTGCACGCGGACGACAGCATGGACGCGGTGCTCCACAAGATGGAGCAGCACCAGATCCGCCGCATCCCGGTCATCGACGGCGACCGGTTGGTCGGCATGATCAGCGAGGCCGACCTCGCGACGGGCCACCGCGAGGGCCAGCGGCTGACGGACCAGCAGATCGTCGACTTCATGGACAGCGTCTACATGACGCGGTGACATCGCCCGCGAGGACCCCCGGGCCGCACTCACTGAGGCGGCGGCCCGGGGGTCCTTCTGCGCGGCCGGTCGTTGTGTAACAGAATCCCCGGAATCCGCCCACGGGTTAACGCGACGGCCCTCCCGGGACTCCTGGTTGCAACAGTGTTGGTGACGGCGACAGGAGCGAAGGTGGATCCCGTGACGGGCTCGGTGGTGGCGGGTGTGCTGGGGTTGGTGGGTGCCTCGGTCACGCTGGTGGGGCAGTTACGACCGCGTCGACGGGACCGGCCCCAGCCGCCCCCGGTCGTCGTCGTCCTCGCGCTCCGGGTGCGCCGGGCCGAGGACGGCGCACCACCGCCGGAGCCGCACGAGGAGCGGGGTCGCGGCGCGCATGAGTGAGACCGGCCCGGAGGGGGAGGCCGCGTCGGCGGCGTCCCTCGGCCACCTTCCGGCCCCCGCCGACGGCAGCGGGACCGGAGCCCGGCACGGCGAGTTCGCGTACTTCTACCGCACCTGCCTCCGCCGGCTGGTGGCGTTCCTGATGTGGCAGGGGGCCCCGGCCGCGCTGGCCGCGGACCTGGCCCAGGACACCATGGTCAAGGCGTACGAGAGGTGGGACCGGATCCAGTCGCCGGAGGCCTGGTGCCGAAGAGTCGCGTCCCGTGAACTCGTGCGCGCCTTCAGCCAGGTCGAGGACAGCATCGAGGAACTCGCGCTCGAACCGACCTCGCTGCTGCCGGCACCGGGGCACGCCGCCGAGTGGGAGGGCGAGCAGGAGATCCTGCGGCTGCTGGGCGGCCTGCCCGCCCGCCAGCGCCAGGTCCTGGCGTGGACGCTGGACGGCTACACGCCGACGGAGATCGCCGCCGAGCTGGGCATGCGGCCCGCGGCGGTCCGCGCCAGCCTGTTCAAGGCGCGGCTGACCGTTTCCAGCAGAATGACCGATCGAGAGGGGGAATGATGGCCGAGCGCGGTTCTCCCGAGCGCCGCACCCGTGACTTCTCGGACCGGATGGCGACGCTGCGGAAGTCCTTCCTGCACGGGCTCGACGCCCATCTGGACGTGGAGGCCGGGCTGCGCGAGGTGATGCTGTGCGCCCGTCACAAGGAACTGGCGGAGGGCCTGGACGCCGTGCTCGACATCGAGGCCGGGCTGGTGTCCGTGCTGTCCCGCGGCACGGCCAGGACGGAGTTCGAGGAAGCGGCCGCCCCCCTCTACGACGTCGGCCTGATGCACCAGCGGTTCGAACTGATCGGCCCCGAGCAGCGGCTGGTGCTGCGCGGGCACCCGCTGGTCACCTCGGCCATCCTCGCGGACCTGCTGATCCGCACCGTGGTGCTGGCCCAGGACCTCACCTACGGCCTCGGATTCGGCCGGTACCACGGGATGCCGCTGCAGCAGGCGGTGTTCGCCGCCCAGGGGGTCGCCCGGGGCATCGCGCAGGAACTCGACCGGCGGGCCGCCCTCGCCTGGGACCTGCGGGACCTCGCCCACGAGATCGTGGCGCTGCTCGAACCGCACTACCCGGAGATCGACCGGGCGCGCCGGGTCGGACAGCTCCTGGTGCGGGAGATGGTGACCACGATCGACAAGCGGGTGCGGACGGCGGACCACCCGGCGATCGCCGAATTCCTGCGCGCCTGCGAGGTGTTCATGTTCGCGGTGCTCGGCGGGGACCTCACCCGCGCGGTCCGGGAGGTGCAGTACCTGTCCCGGGTGCTGGTCGAGCAGGTCGGCGAACTGCTCGAACTCGGCGAACCGGAGAACCTGGACCTGGAGTTCCTGGCCGAGGTCCTGGACGACTTCACCACCGCCGACCTGACCTCGGTCGACCTCGCCGGGGTCGACCTCGCCGGGGTCCGCTGGTCCGAGCTGCGCACCCGCTGGCCCGCCGCCATCAGCGTCGACCAGCTCCGGGCGGACTCCCGGGAGACGCTGCCCGGGTCCGGGATCTACATCGTCCGGCCGGGCACGGGGACCCGTGACGTGACCAGGGTCTGAGGACGCCGGACGGGCGCGGCGCCGGGGTTCCGGCACCGCGCCCGCGGTCTCCTGCCGCCCGCGACCGGCGGACGAGCAGGGCGATCAGAGCTGTTGGAACGATCAAAACGAGCAGGACGAGCAGGTCAGGGCATCAGCAGGTGAGCACCGGAGCGGCCCAGTCGGCGTGGTCGCTGTTGGTGCCGTCGCCGCCGTCCGTCACCACGAGCCGCAGCTCGTTGGCCCCGGCCAGCGCCGCCGTCAGGTGCTTGACGCCGGACGCGGAGGTGACCCGCCCGCTGTCGGCGACCTTGGTGTCGTCGGCGTAGATCTCGAAGGAGACCGAACCGCGGCCCTGGGCCTCGGCGTCGATGCCGACATCGGTGCTGATCGAGGAGCAGGCGCCGCCGAGGTAGTAGACGATCTCGCTGAAGGCGTTGACGCCCAGGCCCTTGGCGTAGGTGGCACCGCCGATGTTGATGGTGCTGCCGTCCCGCGCCTGGTTGTCGCCGTTGCTCATGTCGCGCTCGACCGGGCCCCAGCTGTTGCCCGCCGCAGACCAGTTGAGGTCGGAGACCTGGTACGTGCCGGCGGCCGGACCGTCGCCGCAGGCGACCCGGACGTTCGCCCAGTCGGCGTGGTCCCAGGAGGTGCCGTCGCCGCCGTCGGTGACGACCAGCTTCAGCTCCTGTGCCCCGCTGAGGTCGGCGGTGAGCCGTCGCGCCGGGTCCTGGCCGGTGACCGGACCGCTGTCGGCGGCCTTCACCCCGTCCTTGAAGACCTGGAACACCACCGAGCCGTTGCCGTAGGCGTCGTCGTCGATGCCCACGTCGGTGACCAGGTTGCGGCAGGTCCCGCCGAGGTGGAAGCCGATCTCACTGGGGGCGTGCACCCCGAGGCCGTTGGCGAACTGGGCGCCGCGGATGGTGATCGTCCCGCCGTCGCCGGCCACGTGGTCGCCGTTGCTGCGGTCGCGCTCCACCGGGCCCCAGAAGTTGGCCGCCGAGGTGAACGGCAGGTCGCTCAGCCGGGTCACGCCCGAGGGCGGGGAGACCGGCGAGCTCGGGGTGACCCGGAACATCGCCGTGCCGTGGCCGGGCACGACCGCGCTGATCGCGCCGTTGCCGGTGCTGATCTTCTTCGACCACAGGTCCTTGACCTTGTAGGACTCGGCGCCGCCGATCCCGACCGCCTGCGCGGTGGTGCTGATGGTGGCATCGTAGGAGCCCTCGTTGGTGAGGGTGACCGAACGGCTGCCGTCCGCCAGCGGCTTGCTCATCACCACCAGCCCGTTCTCCCGGGACACCACGGAGCCCTGCTTGCCCAGCGGGTCCTGGTCCACCGCGATCACATCGGTGTTGGTGAGGATCTCCAGGGTCTCCGGCTCGGCGGTCCGCAGGTCGGTGCCGATCATCAGCGGGGCGGCCATCTGCGCCCAGAGGCTGAAGTGGGTCCGGTACTCGGTGCCGGTCATGCCGCCGTTGCCGATCTCCAGCATGTCCGGGTCGTTGAACGCCCCGGCCTTGGCGTAGTTCGCCAGGCCCTGGTTGGCCTGCGCGATGGAGATCATGCTCTGCCAGTTGTCGCTGATGTCACCGGTGGTGCGCCAGGAGTTGCCGACCGGCTGCGCCCAGTTCCACGGCCCGGTGCTGCCCCACTCGCAGATGCTGTAGAGGATCGAGCGACCGGTCTTCTTCAGCGCGTCGCCCATCGCCTTGTAGCGGGTCCGCGCGTCGATGCCCTTGTTGTTGCAGTTGTCGTACTTGAGGTAGTCGACCCCCCAGGACGCCCACAGGTTGGCGTCCTGCTGCTCGTGGCCGAGCCCGCCGGGGAAGCCCTTGACGTCACAGGTGTGGTCGCCGGCGCTGGAGTAGATGCCGAACTTCAGGCCCTTGCCGTGCACATAGTCGGCGAGGGCCTTGATGCCGTGCGGGAAGCGGACCGGGTCGGCCACCAGGTTTCCGCTCGCGTCGCGCTGGGGCAGGGCCCAGCAGTCGTCGAGGTTGACGTACTGGTAGCCGGCC
>NZ_JZWY01000459.1:0-4115 GCF_000966955.1 Streptomyces sp. NRRL S-495 | reverse complement strand
GCCTTGAGGCCCTTGGAGACGAAGATGTCGGCGATGCCCTTGATCATCGCCTCGTTGAACTGGGCCCCGCAGTAGGTGGAGTTCCAGTTGTTGAAGCCCATCTGCGGCGTCAGGTTGAGGCCGTTGTCGAGGGCCGCGGCCGACGGTGCGGTCGCGAGCTGGAGCCCCACCGTCACGGCGCCGCCGCCGGCGAACAGGGCTAATGCGGTGAGCGCGGACGCGGCACGGCGCGCCGGTCGGGCGTCGGGGGTTCGCACGAATCCTCCAATGAGGGATCGGAGTTGGGCGGGGGAAACAGACCGGCCGGCCTGGCGGGGGAGCCGGGCGGCAGACCGGTCGGACCGGCGGGAGGGGTCGGGGCGGGCGGGGCCGGTGGAGCGTCCGCTCAGTTCAGCGGCGTCCAGGCCTGGCCGGCCGCGGCCGGGTTCGGCGGGTTGAGGACCACGGAGGACGTCGGCGCGGACCGCGGGGCGTCCAGGGCGAGTCCGCTGCCGACGTTGGTGATGGTCAGCGCGCCGGTGGCGGCGTTCTGGGTGACCCGCCACTTCTGGTACGGGCTGTTGGGGTCCCAGCGGTTGAGCACCCAGGGCGAGCCGTTGCCGCTGCCGCCGGTCAGGGTGCCGTGGGTCTGGGTGGGGGTGTCGCAGTTGTCGGTGATCCGGACGGTGCCGTCGGGGTTCGGGGTGAACTTCCACTGCTCCGAGGTGTGCCAGTCCCACCAGGTGTTGATGTCGGTGCTCGAACCGTCGGGCGCGGAGCACATGCCGTTGATCTCCAGCACCTGCCCGCCGGTGCCGCCGGCGCTGATGCCGTGGTACCGGCCGTCGCCGACGACCGCCGCCGGGACGGTGGTGGGCAGGGCCTTGAGGCGGTACATGGTGACGCCGTGGGCCGGGACCCAGCCGCCGAGGGAGCCGGTGTAGGTGCCGGTGGCGCCGGTCCAGAGGTCCTTGGCGGTGTAGCCGGGGCCGGTCAGTCCGAGGTCGGTGAGCGTGGTGGTGATGTTCCGCCAGCCGGACGGGTCCTGGTTGATCAGCAGCACCGCGGTGTCGCCGTCGGCCAGTTGGCGCTTGAGGACGATCGGGTCGGTGGCGTTCCTCGGCGGCTGGCCGACGAGGGTGGCCGGCTTGGCGAGGCGGTCCTGGTTCACCGCGATGACGTCGGCGTTCTTGTAGACCGCCAGCGCCGAGTCGCTGATGCCGGTGGACCAGGTGTAACCCTGCGAGCTGTGCTGGGAGTCGGCGGCGGTACGCAGGTCCGCGCCGCTGATCAGCGGGGAGGCCATCATGGCGAGGACGGACATCTCGCTGCGCGACTCGTCGTCGGTCATCGGCTTGTGGCAGACGCAGCTGTCGGTGGTGCCGTAGATGCCGTAGGGGTTCAGCCACCCCGCGAACATCATGTCCATGTCGTTCCAGCTGCCGGGTCGGACGTTGCCCGGGTACTGGAGCGCGGTCCGCAGCTGGCCGTTGTACAGCACGCCGTCCAGGTCGGGCCCCCGGTCGCCGCCGATCCGGCACAGGTTGGCGACCTGGCCGCACCACTTGCCGGTCGGCGCGTAGCCGGGCGCCTCGCGCGCACCGGTGCCGGCGGCGACCACCACCGGGTCGGTGCGGGCCGGGTCGTCGGAGGCCAGCAGGTACGGCACCCCGGTGTGCACCGGCTGGGCGGACACGCTCAGGGTGACCTTGGGCCGGTTCTGCGCGGCCGAGGCGGAGTCCAGCGCCCGGCGGAAGTCCTGCACCCGGGCGTAGACGGAGCGGGTGAGCTCGCGGCCGATGCCCTGGGTGTAGTAGTCGTGGCCGTCGGGGCCGACGATCCTCGGCCCGTAGGGACAGTCGTCGTACTTCACGTAGTCGACGCCCCAGGAGACGAAGTCGGCGGCGTCGACGCTCTCGTGGCCCAGGCTGCCGGGGCGGCCCTGACAGGTGGTGTAGGTGGTGGTGGCGTAGAGGCCGAACTTCATGCCCTTGCTGTGCGCGTACCAGGACAGGTACTCGATGCCGTTGAGCGTCCGGCCGTTGACGGTGTGGGCCGGGAACCGCTCCGGGTCGGGCACCAGGTGGCCGCTCGTCGGGTCGAGGCCGTTGCCGTCGGTGCCGCTGACCGGGTTGCGGTTGGCGTCGTACAGCTGCATCGCGCCTTCGGCGGTCTTCGCGAAGTTGGCGGTCTGGCCGTCGCGGTGGCCCAGCGACCACCCGTCGTCGATGGTGACGGTGTTGTAGCCGGCCGTCACCAGGCCGCGGGCGACCATGAAGTCGATGGTCTGGAGGACCTGTTGCTGGGTGACGGCGGTGCCGAGGGTGTTCCAGGAGTTCCAGCCCATCGGCGGGGTGAGGGCCTGTCCGTTCTCGACGGCGGCGGCGGGGGTCGCCGAGGGGCCGAGAGCGAGCGTGCCGAGTCCGGCCGAGGCGAGGGCCAGGGCGAGCAGCGTGCGGGGCACCGTTCGGAGCACTGCTCGGGACAGGGTGCGGGGGAGGTGCGGCGCAGTTCTGCGCATGGGCGCTCCAGGGCGCGAGTGGGGGTGGGTGGGGGTGCGTGGGGGCACTGAGGTGCGGCATGCAGGGGAATCGCCGTGATGCTTTCTGTCTCTTTTCCTAACAGAAAGCAACGCAGCATAGACACGACAGAACCTGCCGCTCAAGAGGGCGTGCGAGCCCCGGCGGCCGTTGTCATTACTTGTCCCATATGGCGTGTCACGACTTGATCTCGGCGGTGAACGGTACTTGACGGCCCGTCAAAGTGGGGTGTGATATTTCACATCGCGTTTGAATGTGTTTGGTTCTGCTGATGAGGAGCGGTCCCCTCCATGATCCGAAACACCAACCGCCGCGTCGCCGCGGCAGGTTCTCTCCTGTTGTCCCTCGGCCTGGTCACCGCCTGTTCCGACGGCCAGGAGACCACCGGCGCCAACGCCTCGGTGGCGCCGGTCAGCGGGAAGATCTCGATCACCTACCTGCAGAAGCAGGGGGACCAGGAATACTTCATCGGCGAGGCCGCCGGAGCGAAGGCGAAGGCCGCCGAACTCGGCGTCGACCTCAAGGTGGTGAACCTCGGCAACGACGCCAACAAGACGGTCAGCGAGGTCCAGGCCGCCATCGCCCAGAAGACCAACGGCGTCATCATCGTCGTCCCGGACCCGGCCGTCGGGCCGCAGGTCGTGCAGACCGCCAGGGACGCGAAGATCGCCCTGCTCACCTCCGACGACCAGGTCTGCGCCACCGGCCCCGACCCCGCCGCCTGCGCCAAGACCGACCTGGTGCCGCGGGTCGGCTTCAGCGGCGCCCAGATGGGCACCGAGATCGGCAAGCGCGCCGCCGCGGAGTACACCAAGGCCGGCTGGACGGCCGCCGACACCCGGGTGATCTCCGCCTGGAAGCAGGACGTCACCGTCTGCGGCGACCGCGTCAAGGGGGCGAAGCAGGCCTTCGACGCGGCGGTCCCCGGCGTCCAGAACATCGATGTCGCCACCGACAACACCCCCACCGGCGCGCAGGACAAGGTCGCCGCGACCATCACCGCCAACGCCGGCGTCAAGCACTGGGTGGTGTGGGGCTGCAACGACGAGAACGTGCACGGCGGCGTCACCGCGCTCCAGAACGCCGGCGTCGGCGCCGACAACGTGATCGGCATCGGCCTCGGCGCCTACCTCGCCTGCAAGGACTGGAGCGGCGGCAAGCCGACCGGGATGAAGGCCGCGCTGTTCATCAACGGCAAGGAGGTCGGCGCGCTCGCGGTCCAGAGCATGGTCGACAAGCTCAAGAACGGCAAGGACCTGCCGGCCGAGCAGTTCGCCCCCACCACCATGGTCGACGCGGCCAGTTGGCAGAGCGCGGGCGTCACCTGTGGCTGACCCGGTCCCCTCCCGGCCGGACTCCCCGACCCCGGGCCGCTCGACGTCGGACTCCCCGCCGCCGGGCCGCTCTACGTCGGACTCCCCGACCCCGGACCCCTCGACCCCGGACCCCTCGACGCCGGCCGCCGCGGAGGCGGCCGGCGTCACCGGCGTCGCGGCCGTCACCAAGACCTTCGGCACCGTCCGGGCCCTCGGCGGAGTCACCCTCGACTTCCCCCGCGGCGCGGTCACCGCGCTGATGGGCGAGAACGGCGCCGGC
>NZ_JZWY01000458.1:0-302 GCF_000966955.1 Streptomyces sp. NRRL S-495 | reverse complement strand
GCTGAAGATCCTCACCGGCGACCACCAGCCTACCGAGGGACGCGTCCTGCTCGACGGCCGCCCCGTCGAGCTGCGGTCCCCGGCCCAGGCCCGCGCCCTCGGCATCCGGATCGTCCCGCAGGAACCCGAGATCGTCCCGCACGTCTCGGTCGCCGAGAACGTCTATGCCGGCGCCCTCCCCACCGGCCGCGGCCGCCGGCTGGACCGGGCCGAGCTGCGCCGCCGGATCACCGCCGACCTGGAGCGGCTCGGCTTCGCCGGGGTCCTCGACCCCGACCTGCTCGGGTCCCGACTCACCGCCG
>NZ_JZWY01000457.1:0-499 GCF_000966955.1 Streptomyces sp. NRRL S-495 | reverse complement strand
CGGGTCCCGACTCACCGCCGCCCAGCGGCAGTTGGTCGAGATCCTGCGCGCGCTCACCGGCGAGGCCAAGCTGATCGCCTTCGACGAGCCCACCTCCTCGCTGTCCGAGCAGGAGGTGGACGCTCTGTTCGCGCTGATCGGGCGGCTCCGCGCGCAGGGCATCGCGGTCGTCTACGTCTCGCACCGGATGCAGGAGATCTTCCGGCTCGCCGACCGGATCGCCGTGCTGCGGGACGGCGCGCTGGTCGGCGTCCAGGACGCCCGCGACACCGGCGAGGCCGAACTCGTCCGGCAGATGGTCGGCCGCGACCTGTCCGCCGTGTTCACCCGCGCCGACGTCGCCACCGACCGGGTCGTCCTGGAGGCCCGGGGCCTCACCACCGACCACGTCCGCGACGTCGACCTGACCGTGCGGGCCGGCGAGGTCGTCGGCCTGGCCGGACTCATCGGCGCCGGGCGCTCGGAACTCGCCCTCGCGCTCGCCGGGGACCTCCCGGTC
>NZ_JZWY01000456.1:0-4970 GCF_000966955.1 Streptomyces sp. NRRL S-495 | reverse complement strand
CCCTCGACGGCAGGCCGCTGCCGTTCGGCCACCCCGGCCGGGTGATCCGCGCCGGCCTCGGCCTCGCCCCCGAGGAACGCAAGGCCCAGGCGCTGTTCCTGCACCGGTCGGTCCGCGACAACACCTCGATCGCCGTGCTGGAACGGCTGCGCCGTTGGCGCTTCGTCAGGCGCGGCGCCGAACGCGAGCTGGCCGCCGAGTACGCGGGCCGGCTGCGGGTGCGGACCCCGTCGATCGAGCACGAGGTCCGCAAGCTGTCCGGCGGCAACCAGCAGAAGGTCGTCCTGGCCCGCTGGCTGGCCCGCCGCCCCAAGCTGCTGATCCTCGACGAACCCACCCGCGGCATCGACATCGGCGCCAAGGCGGAGATCTACCGGATCATCGCGGACCTGGCCGAGGAGGGGGTCGCGCTGCTGGTCATCTCCTCCGAACTGCCCGAGGTCCTCGGCCTGGCCGACCGGATCGTGGTCATGCAGGGCGGGCGGGTCACCGGCGAGCTGGACCGCGCCGACGCCACCGAGGAGGCCGTCCTCCAACTCGCGATGGCCGACGACATCACCCGTACGAAGCCTCCGGGAGCAGCCTCATGACCAGCGCCACCACCCCGCCCGCCGTCGACCGGCCCGCGCCGCCCGGCCGGCCCGTGCGCGGGAGCGGCCGCCCGCTCGCCGTCCTGACCGCCCTCGGCGGCCAGAACCTCAGTCTGCTCGGCGCCCTCGCCCTGGTGCTCACCGTCTTCGGCTCGCTCAACGAGAACTACCTCAGCTGGACCAATGTCCAGGTGATCGCCGAGGCCGCGACCATCACCGGCCTGCTCGCCGTGGTCCAGACCGTGGTGATCATCTGCGGCGGACTGGACATCTCGGTCGGCTCGCAGGCGGGCCTGGCCTCGGTGGTCAGCGCGATGGCCTACACCTCGGCCGGGTCCAACGCCTTCGCCGGGACGGCGGCCGCAGTGGCGGTCGGCGTCCTGGTCGGCATCGTCAACGGCCTGGTCATCGTCTACGGCCGGGTCAACGCGACCATCGCCACCCTGGCCGGCCTCGCCGCCTACAAGGGCGTCGCCCAACTCGTCTCCGACGGACGGGCGCAGGGCTACGTCCTGGGCGACCCGGTGTTCGTCTTCCTCGGTCGGGGGAAGATCGCCGGGCTGCCGGTGATGGTGTGGATCCTGATCGTGGTCGCGCTCGCGGTGCACGTGCTGCTGAAGTACACCGACCTCGGCCGCAACCTCTACGCGATCGGCGGCAACGACACCGCCGCCCGGCTGGCCGGCATCGCGATCAACAAGTACCTGGTCGCCGTGTACGCCCTGATCGGCGCGGTCGCCGCGCTCGCCGGGATCCTGCTCACCGCCCGCACCGGCTCCGGGCAGCCGGTCTCCGGCAGCGAGGGCCTGGAACTCAAGGCGATCACCGCCGCGGCCCTCGGCGGCTGCGCGCTCAAGGGCGGCAAGGGCGGCATCGGCGGCACCCTGCTGGCGGTCGCCCTGCTCGGCGCGCTGGAGAACGGCCTCACCGTCGAGGGCATCAACTCCTTCTGGCAGAACGTCGCCCAAGGCTCCCTGCTGGTGGTCGCGGTGGTCATCCAGCAGTCCCGCTCCGGCGAACGGGCCGTCGGCCTGCCCGGGTAGCCGCCCTCCGCCCGGATCGGGCGTGTACGGGACGGGGTCGGCGGGCAGATGAGCCTTCGTGGTGGGTGACCGCCCGGGTGCGGACCGTTCGGCGGCCCCCGGCGGGTCACCGTCCGTCGGCAGGACGGGAGGGTGCGGCAGTGACCACGGAGTGGACCGGGGTGTGGCTGGAGAACGTGCGGCTCGACGTGGCCGAGATCGGCGGCATGGGGTTCCGGCCGGATCCCTCGGTAGCGCTGCCGGAGCAGGTGGAGGTCTACCGGATCCTGGACGGCCGGGGCGAGCCGCTGCCCTGCACACCGGCCGAGCACGAGCGCTGGGAGCTGGCCGCCTTGGCCTGCCTCGGCCGGTTGTCGCGGGCCCTGGAGGACTTCTACTGGGCGCACGGCGGCACCATGATCGAGATCGACCTCGCCACCGGCCGGGGAAGCCGCTACGGCATCGGCCGGCCCCGCCGCTGGCCGGGGTGGGAGCGGAGGACCGTCGAACGGTCGGCCCGCGCTCAGCGGGTCCTCGCGCTGGAGGTGGGGCGGGCCGTCGAGGAGTACCGGCCGGTGCGGGCGGAGGTCGCCCTGCGGGTGGCCGAGGCGCGCGAGGCCCACCGGGCGGCGATGGAGGCCGAGCAGCGGGCGACGCGGCACCGTCGGACGGTCCTCGACGAGCTGGCCCTGCGCCGGGTGTGGCAGCACCGGAGCGCCGGTCCGGGGGAGCCGGTCCTCGTCCGGCGCGTCGACCTGCCGGTGCCCGGGCCGGGTGGCGCGGCGGCCGTCGCTTTCGATGGCTCGGTGATGGAGGATCAGGAGGCCGTTTCGGCAAGGGAGTTGGCCGATGCGCTGAACGCCGTCGCGCGGCGGGCGGAGAGCCCGGTCGACATCCGGTGGGACGAGCGCGCCAGGGCCGCGACCGAGGCGGAGTGCCTGGCCCGGGAGGTCCGCCTCGGCTTCCTGGAGTGGTGGCACGATCTGGCCGGGCCCAGCTGGCGGCCAGGACCCCACGGTCCCGTTCCGGTCTTCGTACCGCCCGGGCAGCGTGCCTCCGCTCACCGGCCGAGTTACGGCGGTACCGGCATGGGCGGCACCGGCGGCTTCACCGGCGGGCACTCCTACGGCGGGTTCGGCGGCTACTGACCCGGTGGCCGACCCGGCTGCTGCCGCTGTTGCCGCCCGATCACCTGCCCCGGTGACGGTAGGTCAGGCCCCCGCGACCGGGGCGACGACGAGCTCCCCGACGGCTTCCGTCAGGGCGGCCCGGGCCTGGGTGTTCAGCGCCGAATCGGTGACGAACACATCGATCTCGTCGAGCGTGGCGAAGCCGCTGAGCGCGACCACACCCCACTTGGTGTGGTCGGCGACCACGGCGACCCGGCGTGCGGAGGCGACCAGTGCGCGGTTGGTCTGCGCCTCCGCGAGGTTGGGCGTCGTCAGACCGGCCTTCTCGGAGACCCCGTGGGCGCCCAGGATCAGCAGGTCGACGTGGAGCGAGCGGACGGCCTGGTCGGCCAGCGGCCCGACCAGTGCGGCCGAGGGCGTGGGCGAGCCGCCGGTCAGCAGCAGCGAGGGCGCGCCCGTCCCGTGCTCGTCGCCGGCCGAGCGGACCAGCTCCGCGACCGGCAGCGAGTTGGTGACTACGGTGAGGCGCGGGATGTGCAGCAGCCGGGCCGCGACCGCGTAGGCGGTGGTGCCCGCGGCGACGGCGATCACACTGCCCGGCTCGACCAGGGTGGCGGCGGCCTCGGCCACCGCGGCCTTCGCGGCCGACTCCAGGCCGGACTTGGCCTCGAAGCCCGGTTCGTCGATGGCGGTGTCCGAGGCGGAGACGGCGCCGCCGTGCACCTTCTTCACCACGCCCGAACGCTCCAGGGCGTCGAGGTCGCGCCGCACGGTCATGTCCGAGACGCCCAACTGGTCGACCAGCTCGGCGACGCGCACGGCCCCGCTGCGGCGCACCAGCTCGGCGATCAGCGCTTGCCGCTGGTGGGCCAGCAGTCCGGTGTCCGCCACGGATGCGCTCCCTCGTACTGGTGTGCCATCAGACCCGACAGTCCGTAAAGGATACTGGCTGACCGCATACGCCCGACCATTCAGGTGGTCGCCGATACCCGACCGAGACGCCTTTACCGGATCCTGACCCGATCGACGGACGCCCGCGACGCCGTCCACACAGAAGCCTGACGAGGCGCGGCTAGCGTCCCGCCCATGTCGAAGACACCTGGAACCACTGCCAACACACCCGGAACCACCGCCACCGACCGGACCCTGCCGCGCGGGCGCGCCGCCCTGGGGGCGCTGCTGCTGAGCGCGACCGCGGCGGCGCTGCTGCCGACCACGGCGGTCGCCGCGGAACGCGAGTCCGTCACGGCGCACGCCGGCGCCACGACCACCGCGGAGCGCGACCGGATCGACGCCTACTGGACCCCCGACCGGATGCGGCTCGCGGGCGCCCTCGTCCCCGAGATCACGCCCGTGCCCGAGGACGACCACACGCCCGACGACCCCCGGCCGCTGCCCGCCGGAACCCCGGACCCGGGGGCCGTCTGGACCCACGGCGGGGCGGTGGACCGGAGCGTGGGGCGGCTGTTCTTCACTTTCTCCGACGGCTACGACGGCAGCTGCACCGCCACGGTCGTCACCGCCGCGAACCGCAGCACCGTCGTCACCGCCGCGCACTGTCTGCGGGGCGTCGGGTCGCCCACCGCCGACGGCACCTGGCGCCACAACCTGTACTTCGTCCCCGGCTACCGCAACGGCACCAAGCCGCTCGGCGGCTTCAGCGTCCGGAGCATGGCCACCTCCTCCCACTGGGACGTCGACCCGGGCGGCACGGGCTCGGACGCCGTCGCCGCGGCCGGCCACGACACCGGGATGCTCGTGCTGAACCGTTCGGCCGACGGGCGGCGGGTCGCCGAGGTCACCGGAAGCCAGCGGATCGCGTTCACCCGGCCCGTGGAGGGCGAGTTCGTCGACACCTTCGGGTATCCGAAGGACCGGCTCAACGATCCTGCGGCCAAGTACTCCGGCACGCGCATGATCCACTGCGCCGGACCCGCCCGCCCCGGTCCGGCGGCTCCGCTGCTGTGGGGCGAGTCCTGCGACATGTCGCACGGGGCGAGCGGCGGCCCCCACCTCACCGGCTTCGACCCCCGGACCGGTATCGGCACGGTCGTGGGCGTCACCACCACGACCGAGGAACTCGCGGGCGGCAGCGCCGGCACCCTCTACGCCACCCGTCTGGGTGACGGTGCTCGGCGTTTGTACGACTGGGCGCGTGGTCGGGTGGTGTGAGGTGGTTCCGGTGTGGCGTACCGGTTGGTGAAACGCACGACGCCGCTGGTCACCGG
>NZ_JZWY01000455.1:0-367 GCF_000966955.1 Streptomyces sp. NRRL S-495 | reverse complement strand
CCAGCAGAGGGCGGCCGAGGGTGCGGCTCAGCTGCTGGCGGGCGCGGCGGTGGTGGTGGTCGACGGTCACCGGCCTGATGCCCAGCAGCCAGGCGATCTCCTCGCGGCTGCGCTCCATGAAGTGCTTGAGCACGATCACGTCGAACTGGCGGGGCGGGAGTTGCGCTATGGCCTGGCGCAGGTCGTCGGGCTCGCGGGAGAGCTGGACACGGCTGCGGACCATGGCGTGGCCGAAGGTCATCTTCCAGAAGAAGGAGGGGGAGCCCGAGGGCTTGGCCAGGCGGCGCTTCTCGTAGGCGACGGCGGCGCGCAGCACGTCCCAGGCGGCTTCCATGAAGTCGCGTTCGACGAGCATGTCGTCCCAGGT
>NZ_JZWY01000454.1:0-913 GCF_000966955.1 Streptomyces sp. NRRL S-495 | reverse complement strand
AGGTCCAGGTAGGTCTCGCTCTGGACGAGGTAGAAGGCCTCGAACTCGAGCGGCAGGCTGTAGGCGCGTGGGGCCTGCCAGGGTGGGGCGTCCCAGTCCGACCAGGCGTCGGGGCCGGTGCCGGTGGAGAAGACCTCGCCGCCGCTCATGCTGCACCGCCGGTGCAGTCGCGGTGCCCGGTACTCCGGGGCGGCCCTGCGGGTCCGCCTGGAGTCCAAGGCCAACGGTGGTGTTCAACTTGCCTCAATTCACTCAGGGCAGGGGAGCGGTACGTCCGGCTGGCACCGGACGCCTCGTCAACCAGCTAAGTGGGTACGAGAGCTGAACACTCATGCGTCACTCGACGAATTCACCGGTCGCGTGCGGACGAACACGAGCAGTGATCAATCTACCGGCGGGTAGAGGTGGCCGATGCGCACAATCCCGCTGGTTACAGCCATATCACCCCTCCCTGCGTCCCCCTGTCCTGGAGTCAGCCGCAAGGATGTCCAGCCTGGTGATCTACCTCACACCGAACGCCCGAAGCATTCCCGTAACTCGACCCTGGCCGCAGCCGCGTCAAACGCTGACCGTGGTCCCGGCCGGACCGCGGCCGCGCACACGGCCAAGGTCCGTCCGGCCCAGGCCCCCCGGCCCAGGCCGGGCGAGAGGGGCGTGCCCAACCAGCGGCCGGGCGTGTTCTCGTGGTGAGCAGCAGTACTGCACGGCGCGGGCAAGGCCGGGGCGGAGCACTCGACCATGGCCAACTCCCGGCGTGTCGACCTGTCGAAACGACCGGAAGTCACACCCGGGTGCTTTCCCTCCCGGCATAGTGCTGGGATGACCGTGACACCGGACCCCCTCTGCCTCCCCGCCCGACGCCGCCGCCACGCCCGGCTGATCCTCGGCCTCACCACGCTGATCGGCGCCTGCG
>NZ_JZWY01000453.1:0-243 GCF_000966955.1 Streptomyces sp. NRRL S-495 | reverse complement strand
CTACCGGCCGATCGCCCATGCCCCTGCCGGGCAGGAGGCCGTGGAGGTGACGCGTTGGCCGGTCGTCCAGGTCAGTGGTACGGCTGCGACCCTGCTGGACATGGCCCGGGCCGAGGACGACGCCCGCTGGCCAGCCGCCGTCGTCCAGGAGCGCGATGCCACCCGCCGCACGTACGTGGCACGGTGCGCGGTGGCCGCCGCGCAGGCCCTCCTCGACCCGGCGGAGAGCGGATCGGGCATACC
>NZ_JZWY01000452.1:0-590 GCF_000966955.1 Streptomyces sp. NRRL S-495 | reverse complement strand
GGGCATACCGCTGCCGACCGTGGAACAGACGGCCGCGATGCAGCTGGCGGACGCGGGTGACGAGGTCGCCGCGTGCTGGCGGCAGGATCCGCAGGAGGCCGTCGCGCTGGTGAGCGATCTGGTGGCCGGCGGAGAGCTTGGCGTCGACGAGGTCCTGGACCAAGCTGTCGACTCCGCTGTACTGGCCGGACTGATGGCACTGCAGGCTGCCCGCGCCGAAACGGACCCGACCATGACGGCCGAGCTGTGCCTGGCCGCTGTGCCCCACCTCGTCCTGGCCGTCGCGCTCGCGTCCGCGGACCTCGACTGAGCCTCGGCCGGAGTCCGGCGCCCGAATCCGCCACCGGGTCCATCACGGACAGCAGCTCCTGCCCTAGGAACGGCGCCCCGGCGCACATCGACCGGCCGGCCGAAACCCGCACGCGCCCGGCGGCGGGGCGTTGGTGACACTGGCCCGGTCAGCGCGGTCCAGCCCCTCGCCCGGGTGTGGAGCGTTGCCGGACGCGGCCCCCTCTCCGCGTCCGGCCGTCCCGGGCCAGCCGCAGCTGCGGCCTTGCGCAGTTCCGGGACCTGTCTCTTATACACATCTC
>NZ_JZWY01000451.1:0-288 GCF_000966955.1 Streptomyces sp. NRRL S-495 | reverse complement strand
GTTCCGGGACCCCTCAGTCCCGGTAGCGTGGTCGGCATGGTGAAGAAACGACCCATCCCGCCGCAGGGCCGCCGCGTCGGCGTCCTCGGCAAGGGCGGGACCACGAAGTCCACGACGCTCGGACACCTGCTCGGGCACTGGTCGGACCGCGGGATCCCTGTGGCCGCCGCGGACCAGGACATCCCCGGTGACGGCGAGGTCGGCTCGCTCCTCACCTGGGCCCGCGCCCAGAACCTGGGCGGCACCGTCCACCCGCCCATCCCCCACACCCGGCTGCGGGAGGAGGCC
>NZ_JZWY01000450.1:0-20908 GCF_000966955.1 Streptomyces sp. NRRL S-495 | reverse complement strand
CCTGTCGATGGTCAACCGCCAGTCCAAGGCCCACATCGAGACCAGGGCCGCACTCACCGACGAGGGCTACCACGTCATGGAGACCATGATCCCGTTCACTCAGGCCAGCCGCGGCTACGCCCACGCGGTCGGCAAACCCGTGCGCCTCGTCGACAACAGCCCCATGGACCTCCTGGCGGCCGAACTCCTGGAAGAGATGAGCAAGTGAGCACCGCGAAGAAGACCGGCACCGCCTCGGACAAGGCGGCGGCCCTGCGCTCCGGGCGCACCAACCGCTCCCGTACCCTCACCGGCGGACCCTCTGCCGCCGCGCCCCAGGGCAGTGCTCCCACGGGCACCGCCGCAACGGCCGAGACGGACCGGACCACCGCCGCGCCCGCGGCGCCCGGGCGCAGGGCGGACGGGGACGGGCGCCGCGGCCACTTCCGCAAGCTGAGCGTCGAGATGACACCGGAGGAGCACCGCGACCTCAAACAATGGTTGCTCAACGCGTTCGACTCCGACACCAAGGCCACCCCTGTCATCAAGGCCCTGCTCGCCGAGGCCTACCACGACACCGCCTTCACCGACCGGGTCCGCCGCCGCCTCCAGCGTGAAGCCGGCCTCCGGCCCTGACGCCGAACCAGGGAGGGCCCGGAGCGCTTCAGCGCTCCGGGCCCTCCCTGCTGTTCCGCACCTTCGAGCGTCCGGGGCGTCACCACCGGGGAGGCTGCCGGGACCCGGTCGGCCTTGCCCGGCCGATCGGGTATCAGCGCACGAGCCCCCATGATCCGCTCCCGTCGTTCGAGCAGCACCTTCCTCGCGTACCGCCGGTGCGAGCGCACGGTGGCCGGGTGCAGATCGAGCATCTTCCCGATCTGGGAGTCGGTCCAGCCGTCCGCAGTGAGGACCAGCACCTGCGCCTGCCGCTGCGGCAGGGACCTCAGGAGGTCCCGCGCGAAGTCCGCCGTCACGATCTCCTCCGGGCTCCGCTCGAAGCCGGAGGCGAGCGAACCGTCGAAGAAGGCCAGCAGGCTGTCGGACGACACCGAGAGCTCGCGCAACGACTTCCCCATCGCGCGGTACGCCTTGTTGACCGCCACCGTCCGCAGGTACCCGCCCGGCTCCTTCATCCTGCCGATGCGGGGCCAGTTGAGAACCGCCAGCTCCAGAGTGTCCTGGACGATGTCCTCCACGTCGACGCCGTCGTGCCAGCCCTGTTGCACCAGGACCGTCCGCACCAGGGCGATGAGCCGCCTGCGGTGCTCGGCGTGGAACTCGCCGAAGTCGGCGAGCGGCAGGTGCTCCGCCCTGTGGAACGGGACCCCGTCGACATCGCCGTAGGTCCTCTGCCGGGCCCGGTCGGTGCCCGCGGCCAGCGAGGTGGCGCTGTCGTCCTCGCCGGCCGCGTCGGCCAGGTGCTCCGCCTGGTCGAGGGCCTCGTACACCCGGGCGCGGACCTGCTCGGTGCGGTTGTGGTCCGAGCCGTACGGCCGGACGTCGACCGGGACGGTCAGGGTGTCCGGCCTGCGGGTCTCAGCGGTCACCATCGAGGTCCTCCCCGCCCCCGACCCCGGAGGGCGCGCCGGACGCGACGCCCGGACGGTCGGCCTCGGCGTCGCTCGGCGTCGCGCGGGCGGGGCACGGACGCGGACGCGGGCCGGGCCTGACGGGCCATCCGCGCGGCCCGCCGCTTGCGGAACCACCTGATCACGGCCAGGAGCGAGGTGGCGATGATCGAGACGATGGTGAGGACGGGCGCGAGGTCCTTCGCCAGTGCCGTCACGAGGGCCCACTGGGTCCACAGCAGGGCCCAGGCACCCGCGCCCAGCACGGCGAGCATGGTGACGACCACCCCGACGTGGTGGTCCTGGATCCACACGTCGACCGCCTCCACGGCGTGACGCAGGACGGTCCGGACGCGGTGCGTCCGGTGAACAAGGCGCCGACGCATCTCGCGGATGCGGGCGCGCGCAGAAGAACCCATGACGGTCTCCCTGTTCGGGGGCCATCCCGAACCCTCGGAAGGGTGCCGCGACCGCGCAGGCGGTCGCGGCACCCTTCCATTGGGCGACGGAAGCCCGCACCCCACTGCTCTCGCCAAAGATCTCGTGAAGTGACAGGCCCTGCTTGGCCCTTGTTGAGTTGTGCCAAACATTGAATCAGAGCGGATCTGACGGGCACTCACCCGAAGGCCCTCGCCAGATGTGACATGGATCACGGGTGCGGGAATCAGTTCGGGCTGCACGGTTTGTGCCTCAGGTGGTCTCTACTGGGTGATGGCGCCCCTGTATCCGGGGCCCCTGAATGTCACGTCCCGCTCAGTCGCGTGGACTGTGACCTCACCCGATGGGTGATGGAAGGTCTGGGAGCGACCTGCTCTCGCCAAAGATCTCGGGATCTCCCAGGCCCCTGCGATGAAGTACGACGAGCCCCGGCCGCTGTCTGCGGCCGGGGCTCGTTGCGTTCGGCGCCGTCGAGTCCTTGAGTCTTAGCTGGTGATCGCGTCCATGACGTTGTGCACGAGACGGTTCGCGTCCTGTTCCATGGCGAGCGCAGCGTTCACCACGTCGACAGTCTCCCGGACCCGCGGCAGGAGATTGCCGAAACCCCTCAGGCGGGTGATGACACTGGGACGCCTGGCGATGGCTCCGACCAGCGCGTCGGTAGCCTCCTCCACCGGTCCCTGACCGGTCACCCGCACGTTCTGGACCGCCTCCAGGATCGACCGCAGATGGGTCAGCAGCAGCCGCTTGATGTCGGAGTCGAGGCCCGGCGCAGCGAGCACGTCCTCCATCAGGCCGGTCACCGTCGCGGTGATGCGCTCCAACGCTTCCTCGTCCAGCTCGTGCTCGGCGACGTGGCGGTGCAGCGTCCTCGAACACGTCTGAAGGCTCTGGACGGCGGCGCTGTTGGGAACCTCCCCGGCAGGCGCGAACATCGACAGGACCCCGGTGAGTCCGTTGTGCCGGCCGGCGTGGACGAGTGCCAACTCCACCCTGTCCAGGTGCTCGAGGAGGTGTTCCTTGTCCTCCTCGTCGAAGTCCAGACTGGCCACCGCGTCACGGATCTCGCCGGGAAGCCGCAGGACGTCCGCGTAGCGGATCAGGGCCTGAGGGCTCGACGCTGGTTCCTGCAGCAGCTCGGCCATCGCCTCCCAGGCCACCATCTCACCCCTTGCCCGATACAGATCGTGCAGCGAGAGCAGCAGGGACCGCAGTCGTCCTGCGGGGTTATCGGTGTAGTCCACGGCCATAGCCGGACACCCTATAAGCGGACAACGACACCGGGCATGGTCGGCTCCGGCACCGCCTCCACTGAAAGGGCGCCGGCCCGCGCAGGCGGTCGCACCGCTCCGCCGCTGGACGCAGGACGAACCGCGGTCGCTGTCTGCGGCTGCGGCTGCGGCTCGCGCCTTCGGCGCCGGAACCGCTGCCCCGGCACGCCGGCACCGGCGACCCGGAGCTCGCGCCCGTCCGGCCCGTGCGCGGTGTCCGGCGGATCAGCGCACCGCGTACGCGCTCTCCGTGACCACGAGCGGGGCCCCGGCAGGCCCCTTGATGTACGGGCCGCGCCAGATGATCCGGTGCACTCCCTGGCTCGGGTACCACTGGCGGACCTTGTGCATCCGCACCGGGAAGCGGTGGTGGTACATCCGGTGCTCCTGCACCGCGCCCTCACCGCCCCCGGAGCCCCGGGCCGGCGCGCCCAGCTGCACCACCCGCACATCCGGCACGGCCGCGGGCCCGGCGGCCCGGCCCTGGCGCGGGACCACGCCGACGGCCGGCGGCCGCAGGACCGAGACCTCCATCGACTTCTGCGCGGCCAGCCGCCAGAACGCGAACATGTACCGGCGCACGAAGTCCTGCGTCGGATCCTCGACGACCTGACCGCCCGTCCACTCCCCGACCTCTTCCACCTGCCCGCGCACCGCGGTGGCGCTCTGCCGCAGCTGCAGGTGGACCTCCTGCACGTCCCGGGAGACCTCGTGGAGCTGGGCCGTGTCCAGGTGTGCGAGGTGGCCGTCGCCGGTCATGCCCGTCACCCCGTCGGGAACCAGGAGGGGCAGCGGCATCCCCGAGGCGCGGGCCAGGGCGAGGGTGGCCCTCCACTCGTCGGGCTGGATCGGCCCGTCCCGGTCCATGAACGAGGTCACCCGCAGCCCGGGTGTCCCGCCCTCCACCTCGGGCCAGGCGTTGAACAACTGGGCCGGTGCCCAGCCGAACGCGGCGGTGTCGGACAGCGCCCCGTTGCGGTTCGCGTGCACGATCGGCTCCGGCAGCATCAGCAGACCGGTCGGCGCCGGCAGGTCCACCTCCCGGTCCAGCGTCGCCGTGTCGGCGATCTCCAGCGTCGCGGCCGCCGCCATCACCGCGGCATGCGCCGCCGGCGAGATGACGAAGACCTCCGCGGCACGCAGCAGCGCCTGGTGGCGCCGGATCTCCCGCTCGATGTGCCCGTCCAGGTCCCGGCTCCACGGAGGCGCCTCGCCCATCGCACCCACGGTGATCGACAACGCGTACTGCCACGCCTGCTCGTCACCCAGCCCACCGGCCACCAGAGCCATCCGGTAGCTGTCACCGACCCCGTTGCTCGTGTTCTGGTGCATCATCGCCCGCACGAACGGGTGGTCGACCGTCTCCAGCGTCTGGCGGATCATCTCGTGGCCACGGCGGGCCGCACCCGCCGCCGACCACTCACCCACCCGGTCCCGCGTCCCGCGACCGCTCCCGCTTCCCCCGACTGGCCTTGCCCACCTGCGCTCCCTCCCCGGAGACATCAAAGATCCAGAGGATGCTGCCCATCCGCGGCTCCCACCACGCCAACCACGCACAGTGAGGCCGAGAACGGGCACCGGCCGACCCCTTCCCCGCGTCGAGTCGGTGCGCGAGACGCGACCTGACCTCGACCCTGCCGATTTTTCTCTCTCACGTACCTTCAAAAAGAAAGGGAACTACGGGAACTACGGGAACCGTGCAGGTCAGAGGCCTGAAAATCGCAGAGATCCCGAGACGGCCGAAAAGAACGGGAACCATGCAGGTCAGAGGCCCTTTGACCCCTCCCGAAGCGGGCAGGTGCCGAGAGCCCGCAACGCTCTGACCTGCACAGTTCCCGTAGTTCCCGTTCTCGGGAGCGAGAACGGGAACCGCATCGGGAACCGCGACCCTGTTTGACAGCCCGGATAGGATCGCCACCAGGCACGCAACGCGGCCGACCAGGCGAGCACCGGTTCCCGATCCGGTTCCCGATCCGGGGTCGCAGACGGACCGGGCGGACCCCGAGCACCCCGAACGGGACGAGAACCCTGCTGCGCCTTGGGGAGACCCCACGCCGGCGGCCTCGCAGGGCCCGAAGCGACGGACCCACCCCGTGAGCAGGTCGATTTGACACGCAGGATAGGATCGCCAAAGCTGACGCGCCGCGTCGCCCACTGCGATTCCCCGCCAGCGCAAGAACCTGGCACAACAAGAGGGCCCGCACCGTCGCAACGGTGCGGGCCCTCTTCACGTCCGAAGCCGGCACGGGCTGTCCTGCCTTCAGGTGACAGACAGTGAAATCCGCCGAGCCTCCCCCGTCACCCGCCGAGCGCGTCGAGGGACACGCCGGTCAACCAGACCAGGTACTCCTGGCGGAGGTAGGCGCGGCGGGCGTCGGGCCCGCCGCGCCACTCGACCGAGCCGGGCGGGTACGCCCCGGCCACCTCGTCGCCGTGCTCCAGATCGTGCGCCATCAGCCGGCGCGCGGACTCCCGTGCCGCCTCCAGGTCGCCGTCGTTGCGCGTCGTCCACCACCGCCGGTCGTGCACCGCGCCTAGGCGCAGCAGCACCTCCCGCTGCTCGGCCGCGGTGACGGGAGGGTAGAAGGCCGGCCGGTGCCCGGGCTCCAGCTCCCGGACCAGCTGCGCCACGGCCATGGCCTCCTGGCCGAACTCGGGCGCCTCGGCGTAGGCCTCGTCGGCGCTGGGGGCGTCGAACGCGATGTACGTCATCCTGGTCTCCTTGTCGTCCGCGGTTCAGGCGCGGCGCAGCTCGCGGCTGTGGCAGAGGGTCGGGCCGATGAGCAGCCCGATCCCGTTGACGGTCCATCGGCCCGCGGTCAGGGGGCCGGGCTCGACCTCGTCCACGATGTACCCGGTGCGGCCGACCGCTCTGGGGTCGTCCTCGCACGCCACGATGAGCACCTTCTCACCAGCATGGAACGTCATGACTCTTTCCTCCTCGTACGTCCCGGGGGCTCCCCAGGTGATGGATCTGCGGATCAGACAGGGCCAACCCGTCCAAAGCAGGACCAGCCGCCAGCCCGGTCCCGTGTCGTTATCCCGGGATCCCGCGATCCCGGGACTAGGTGTCGACAGCTCGCAGGCGGCCCGCACAGAGAAGGCCCTTCGCCGGACAGCTGCCCGAGGAAGGGCCCGGTTCGGCTACGCCCGCTCGATCTCTTCCGGGCCGAACCCGTACTTCGAGCCGGACGGCGTCGCGTCGCAGCCACTCAGGCCTTCCACGATCACCATCTCGCCGACGTAGCCGCTCACCTTCCCGACCTGGCCGACGAACGAGTGCGTACCCTCCTCCGGGTACGAGTCCCCGGAGATCCGAACCGACTCGCCCTTGCTGAACCCGAACATGGAGTCCTCCTTCAAGAGATTCCGCAGTCCCGCACTCCCGGGACCACGATGACACCCGGTCCTGACAGACCAGAACCTACGAGGCCACCGCCCGCTCGGACCGCTCGGCCTCCGCCCGCAGCCGCAGCTCCCGCAGCGTCAACGGGCGCACCACCTTGTTCCGCTGCTCCTTGAGGATCGCGTAGTCGCCGTGCCGGGCACGGAAGGATTCCTCGAACGCCTCGACCTCGGCGTAGCGCTCGGGGAAGACCTCCAGGGTGTGCAGCCACTGGCGCTTGCCGGCCCGCACGCACCGGCCCGCGCAGTTGTTGTGCTCGAACCCGAGTCCGTACAGCCGCGGCGGATCGACGCCGAGGTCGCGCGCCTCCTGGAGCAGCTCGTCCTTCGTGCGGGCCGCCTCCCACCGGGAGCACAACGGGTACGAGGTGCGCCACGGCCGCCAGCCACGGGCGATCGCCCGGATACGGCGCCGGTCCCGGGCGCTGGAGTCGATCCCGATGTAGAGCACCGTGTCGGCCGGATTGGCGTTGGCCTCCAGCCACCGTCGGCACGGCTTGATCTTCAGCTCCAGGCTGCACGGCGCCAGCCGGTTGTTGCCCAGGAACCGCTTGTCGGCGAACACCTCCAGCGGGTTGCGCCCGTCGGCCACCCTGGTGAGCGGCACACCCAGCAGCCGACCGGTGTCCTCGGCGAACCGCCACAGGTCTTCGTCCTCGAACCCGGCGTCGGCGATCAGCAGCACCAGGTCGTCGGTGCCGTACCGCTCGGCGACACGCACCGCGGCGGCGAACGAGCCGATCCCGCCGCTGAACTGCACCACGTGCTTCATCTGCTTTCCTCTCGGTTGATCGAGGAATCCCGAGATCCCGGGACTATGGGTCTAGAAGAAGGCGAGGAGGAGCGAGCCGATGGCCCGCAGCACGGCCCCGGCGACCAGGAACGGCGAGCAGACCAGAACCATGAGGGCCGAGCAGCCGGTCGCCTTCGCCAGCAGCGTGGCGAGCACCGCGTAGGCGACGCCGGCCGCGTTGGCCGGGGAGACCGTCCCGGAACTCGTCGCCCACAGCGCCGCCAGGGCGGCGCCCAGGACGGACAGCACGGTGATCATGTTCAGGGTCTGCCGGTCGATGTTCACTGCCCCTCCTCAGGGTCGAGCCTCAATCCCGCGATCCCGGGACTCCGCAGTCGCGATCAGTACTCGGTCACCAGGTCGCCGTTGCCCTCGCACCAACGGCACGGGACGCCGGCCTCGTCCAGCTCGTCGTGCAGCCGGTTGCCGACCCACCCGGCCGCGAACAGCACGGCCGTCAGCGGGAGTACCGACACCCCCAGCCAGTCCGGCACCAGCCGACCGGTCGTCGCGATCACGCCCGCCGCGAGCAGCGGGAGCAGGCGCGCGTCCGGGTGGTGCGCCAACCACATGAGTGCGGCACGAGTCCGCCATGATCCGATAACGAGTACGAAGTTCATGGTCTTCATCCCTTGTCGCAGAGGTCTCTCAGTGCGGCGCAGATGTAGTTGGACGATGTTGTCCGGGCGTGTTGTGGACGAAAGTTGCCTGGTGGGACCCTAGTCAGGCGGCCCACAACCTACGTGAAGCCACCATGTAAGTTCAAATGTAGCGTGCAATGTTGTGTCTGTGAAGGGTCGGGTGTAATCTCATGGCAAGACGACGCGAGGAGGACAAGGTGGCAACGGGCATGGACATCCTGCGGGCCGAGCGAAAGGCCGCCACAGAGGCGCTCCCCCCGCCGGCCGAGCGGGCGCGTATCCGCAAGGCTTACGGGGTCTCCCAGGATGCGATGGGCAAGGCCGCTGGCGTGCACAGGGTGACTATCAGCAGCTGGGAGCGTGGAGAGGCAGAGCCCGAGGGGGACAACCGTGCCATCTACGTCGGCCTTCTGCGTGAGATGGCCGCAGAGCTGGGTACCGAGATCAACATGGAAGCCGAGTAGACCGCAGAGATCAGCGCAGTGGCGGCCCCTGACCGGGCCGCCACTGCGCATTTGATCAGACAGTGGGATGGTCGGCCATGTGCTGAGGAACGGTGGGAAGGTCTACACATGACTGCCCTGGCAATCTTCGACTTGGACAACACGCTCATCGACCGTGGCGAGGCGTTGACTAGTTGGTCGGCAGAGTTCTGCGTAAGTCGAGGTCTCGGCGTTGAGGTGGAGGAGTCGATCGTCAAGGCGCTGAGCGACAGGGCTTACCCGATCGACCTCGCGAGGCTCAGGGACGGGCTTCGACTGCCTGACACCCCGCAGAGCCTCTGGCGTGAGTTCGTCGAAGGCATGGCGGCAAGGGTCAGGCCCCGTCCCGGAGTCCTCGCCGGCCTCGCATCACTTCGCTCCGCAGGTTGGAAGTTGGCGGTTGTGACTAATGGAGCCCGTGAAATCCAGAGCGAGAAGCTACGCCATACCGGGATCGCGGGACTCCTTGATGCCGTGGTCGTCTCGGCGAACGGCCCGCGAAAACCCGACCCCAGCCTCTTCCACACGGCTGCCAAGGAATGCGGCACCTCGATCGACCCCGAGCACTGGGTGATCGGTGACAACCCAGTCACCGACATCGGTGGAGGCCGCGGTGTCGGCGTCCGCACGATCTGGATCACCAATGGCCACGATTGGCCGGAAGGTCTTTCCGCGCCGGACCACGCGGTCCACGACCCGGCGGGCGCGATCAGCTTTCTACTCGATCTGCAAAAGGAGCGCTCTTGACCACGGTTGGACTTCTGCACCCGGGGAGCATGGGTGCGGCCATCGGCGCTCAGCTCGTTCGGGCCGGTGCCCGGGTTCTGTGGGTGGGGGAAGGTCGCAGCCGGGCATCCCGTCAGCGGGCGGACGACGCTGGCCTGGAGGACTCTGGATCTCTTCCAGCGCTCGTTCGTGAGGCTGAGGTGATTGTGTCGCTGTGCCCGCCGGCTGCTGCCGAGGACCTTGCCCACCAAGTCGCGGGCCACCGCTACGCCGGCATCTACCTCGACGCCAACGCGATCACCCCGGAGCGCATGCTCAGGATCGGCTCGGCCTTGCCGCAGGCAAAGGCCGTTGTCGACGGAGCCGTCGTCGGTTCGCCGCCCAGAGCCGGTAAGACGCCACGCCTCTATCTCGCTGGCCAGGCCGAAGCCGTTGGTGTCCTGGGAGGGCTCTTCGCAGACACCTTCGTCGACGTCCGGAGCGCCGGCAGCGAACTGGGCCAGGCCTCAGCCCTCAAGCTGACCTATAGCACCTTCCAGAAGACGTCCCGTGTACTGGTAGCAGTCACCTATGCCCTCGCCGAAGCGCACGGTGTCCGGGCCGAGCTGGAGGACATCGCGGACCTGCGCCCCGGGTCCTACCTCGCCGAACCCGACTACATCCCGAAGACTGCGGCCAGGGCTTGGCGCTGGGGGCCTGAACTGGAAGAAGCGGCCGATTTCCTGCGCGGGGCAGACCTGCCTGATGGCCTGCCCCGCGAGGCGGCCCGGCTGCTGGAGCGCTGGGCGGCACAGAAGGATGTGACGCTCGACATCAACCAGGCGCTCCGTCGACTCCACGACGGAGCCGACGACTAGGCCTCCTGCATCCAGTACGACAGAGGCATCGCTGGGGGTGCCCCTTGGGAGGCGGCCGCGATACGTTCTGCTGCCGCGTCGGCGGAGCAGCGGTCAGTGTCGATCACCACGTGCCAGCAGAAGTCAGGGCTGGTAGACAGGTCCGCCAGGGTCGCGTCCCATGCTTCCAGCCGTGCG
Source organism: Streptomyces sp. NRRL S-495 (assembly GCF_000966955.1). NCBI lineage: Bacteria > Bacillati > Actinomycetota > Actinomycetes > Kitasatosporales > Streptomycetaceae > Streptomyces > Streptomyces sp. NRRL S-495. The sequence continues at coordinate 10,571 of NZ_JZWY01000450.1, read as the reverse complement.
GCGGTGTCCGCGTCGCCGCGCCCGGCCGACCTGCGGGCGGTCGTCTCCTTCGAGCACCAGAGCAGAACGGTCAACCAACGCGCCGAAAATCTGGCTTGTACCGCCTCGACGCCGGCAACCTGGCCGAGGTGGAGAACCGGCACTGCTCCGCTGGCGAACGTCTGAGCCAGCCCAGGGCGGTCGACGACGTATACGTTCCCGTACCGCTCGTTGCTGTAGACCACGCCGTCGTCCTTCTCCAGCACGGCGAGGTGCTCGGCGGTCCCCATGCGGTAGCCCGCGCTCTTACCCGAGCCGACTTTCAGCCGCTGGAACTGGCAGAAGGCCCCGAGGGCGGTCAGGGCCGCCGTCACTGTGTCCTTGCCGGCGGCTGGCGGGCCGTAGAGCAGGATGCCGGTCGAGGTGGTGTCGGTGCTGCTCATACGTACAGGCTCCCAAGGGCGAGGCGGGCACGGTCGGCGAGGCTGATGGCGGTGCCCCACCGGTTGTCGACCGTCAGGTGCGGTACGGCCGGCCGCAGGTCCGCGTCGATCCCCTTGATGTATTCGTCCCAGGTCGACAGCTTCCAGCTGTCCCGGGCCGCGCTGCGGTGTGAGATGTACTCGTACATCGATTCGGGGTCGCACATCACCCAGATCGGAGCGACCGTCACGCCGAGGGCGCGGCACCGGTTGCTGAGCCGGCTCATCCACCCCACATTGGTCATCTCGCGGATGAACGGCGCGGTGAGCACGGTTGAGATACCGCACTCCACGTTCATCATTGCGGCCTTCATCAGGCAGTCGTACTCCAGCGGGCGCACCTTCTCCAGGTACGTCTCGCTGTGCCGGTCGTTGGGGTCGAGGCCCAAGGCGGTGAGCATTCCCTCCACCAGGGCGCGGCTCATCGGGTCCTTGTCCAGGACAGGCCACCCGGTGAGCTGGGAGACGAACTTGGCGAACTCGGACTTGCCGCTTCCGGCGTACCCGCCTACCAGGATGAGCGTCGGGCGATGGGGGTCGCCGCCGGTGTGGCGTCGTCGCCAGGCATCCATGATGCGCAGCTGCACGCCGTGGCTGTCCGCGCCGCCGTTCCCGGAGATCTGAAGCAGCGCTTCCTCGACGGCCAGTGTGTGACCGTCGTTCACTCTGCTCCGGTGAGGCGTCAGCGGCAGCTCGCTCTTCTCGTGCGGGAGCGGGGCCCGGAACCCCAGCTCCCAGTCGCTGGCCCCGTACAGCAGGCGGTAGACCCGCCGATACAGCACGCTCGGGTAGCCCTCGCCCGTCTCATGCTGGGACAACGTCTGGAAGTTGGCCGCAGGGACCTGGATGCTTGCCTGCTGGGCGATCTCCCGCAGCCGTTCCCCCGCGTCCTCCAGCGTCAGGCCGTGCCGCACGCGATAGTCCCGCAGCACGTCGGGCCTCCAGCCCGGATGATCCTGCTTTACCCCCACGTCGAACTCCGTTCCAGTCATGGTCTGAGCCTAAGTTTGCCCCGCCTGGATGCCCGTTGAAGGGGACGTTGAAAGAGCCTTGAAGATCTCCTTGAGCATCTTCATGAGCCCATCGTGATACAGCTTCCGACGCTAAACCGGTGTGATGGTCCCTGTGAGCAAGCGCACTTCGAGGGGACATCGTGATCAAGGCCGAGAGACCTAGTAAGCCGCACCCACCGATGAAGTGTCGAGTGCAAGGTTAAGTGAAGCTCGAATGAAGCTTCATGTGCTTCTACATGCAGCCAGTCTTGTTGCCTCATTTGCAGTGTCTGCTGTAGTCTCATCGTGGGCAGCTTGCAGTGCAGCATCCGCAGCTGGTCACATGCAGCCATGCAGCCGCGCGAAGGGATGACGATCGTGACCGTGATCACCGAATGGACCAGGGAGAATCCCTGGCCGACCGCCGTCGTGGCGGTGGTGCTGGGCCTGGTGGTCCTCGCCACTGCGGCGCGGTTGGGCACACGGGCCGTGGTGTTCCTGAACAAGCGCCGCAGGGACGGCCGGCTGACACCGGCGCAGATGGTGACGACGCTGGGCGCCCTGGTGTCCACCGCGGTCGGGGCGAACACCGCCTGGCGATTCGCCGGGAGCCACCTGCACATCGAGGACAGGCTGGAGCGGGGCGCCCTCTTCATGGCGGGCGAGATCATCCTGTTCGGTCTCGCGCTGGCGGCTCGCCAGAACCTGACGGGCGAGATGAAGCGGACCGGGGCGCCGGGGGTGCTGGTCTGGGTGATCAGCGCGTTCCTGGCGGTGCCGGCCTGGACGGAGGCGCAGGACGCGGCCGGGAACGTGAGCGTCGCCGGAGCGGCGTGGCGGATCGTGCTCGGCCCGCTCGGTGCCGCGCTGATGTGGCACCTCGCGATGAACATCGAGCTGCGCCACGCCGAGCCCAGCGCGGAGAACAACGGCTTCGCCGCCCAGGTGACCCGCCGTCTCCAGCACAAGGTGATGGCCGCGATGGGTATCCGGCTCGGTCAGGACGCCGAGGAGGCGCTGCGGGAGCGGGCCCGGACGAAGGCGGCCGATCTGATCGACCGGTACAACGCGCTGGCCAGCGACGAGGAGCGGAAGGGGCGTAGGGGCCGGCGCCTGATGAAGCGGCTGCGCGAGCAGCTGCGGGTGGCCGAGGTGTCGCGCAGCGAGGCGATGAAGGCGGCGCTGATGGCGGACCTGGCGGTCTCTTCCCACGCCACGTCGCTGGCCAGGCTCCAGCACGTCTCGCCGTGGCCGGACGCCACGGTGCTGCTGCCCTCCGCCGAGCGGGCCGCCCTGCCGGGCACGGACCCCCTTCCCGCGTCGACCGGGGCCCTGTCCCTTGATCCCGCAGTCCCGGGACTGACGGAGTCCGGGGTCGCTGACTCCCGGGACACCGTGACGGAGGAGTCCGGGGACGGTCCGGACGACGACGGCCCGCAGGGTCCGGGCGGTGGCAGCCCCGCGCCGGCCGATGCCGGGGTGGCGGAGCTGCTGCGGAAGCTGGAGGCCGACCTCGCTGCCGAGCAGCAGCCGGAGCTGGACCCGCAGCACGTGACAGCGCTGGCCGAGCGGAAGACCGGAGCTGACAAGGTGCGCTACGCGATCACGGTGCTGCACACGCACCAGAGCCCGGAGCTGTCGCGCTGGTTGCGGCAGTACGGCTACGAGGTCAACCGGGGAACGGTGCACAGCGTCGCGAAGGCAGCGCTGGAGGCGTCGATGCGCAGCAACGTGGTGGAGCTTCGCAGCGGCACCGGCACGGCGGATTGAAGGCCTGTCGATGAGTCGACGCTGGGCGGACGACAAGTCGACACCGACGGTAGGCGCTGCGGGGTGCTGGGCGAGCGGGAGGGCGCAGCACCCCGTAGCCCCCGGGGCCCGCCGGGGGAGCAGCAGGACAGCAGAACGCGAGGTCAGACCCCGGTGGCCCCCGGTTGCCGGGCAGGGAGAACAGCGCAGAGAAGACATGGATCAGGGGAGAGGACAGCACCATCCGGCGGGCTCACAGCCTGGCAGCGTCGCGCCCGCCGGACGGCAGCGGTCTCTCCGAAGGGAGAGGGGACCGCGATGGACATCATCGCAGCACCGCAGCCCCGGGGCAGCAGCACCCGGGACGGAGAGCAGCGCAGCAGGCAGCACCAGCAGCACCGCAAGCAGCACGACGCGCAGCGCAGCGCGCAGCACGGCAGCACGAACGGCAGCGGCAGCAGCGACCGGACGGGGGTGTGAGCAGCATGGCGGCTTGGGAGATCATCGCGGTGGCGCTGCTCGTCGCAGCGTGCGTGCCCCGCCGCAGCGGCGCCGGGTCGGTGAAGCGGCTGGTGCGGTTGATGGCGCGCCAGCAGCGGCAGCTGGCCCCGGCCGAGGCGCCGGAGTGGATGCCGGGCGGCTGGACCACCGCGAAGAAGGCCCACTGGCTCACCCTGGTGCCGCGCCCGGTCAAGGTCCTGGCGCTGCTCCTGCTCGCGGCCTCGGCCGGCGGCGGGACCTGGGCCTGGTACCACTACCAGGCGCAGCTGCTGACGGGCCTGACCCTGGCCCTGGCGCTGGGGATCACGGTCTGGCGCCGCGGCCGGGTGCGCCGGATGCACCGCCGGCTGGTCGTGAACCCGTTCTTCGCTGCCTACAAGAAGATCTTCCGCGAGGACCTTCCGGCGGACGCCGAGGCCCGGCGGTGGATCGACATCCCGGTCCACGTGATGGGCCAGGGCGATGCCCGCCGGACCCTGGGCGAGCGCCTGCCGAAGAAGGTCGCGGCGCGTCTGGACAGCGCCCGGTGGACGGAGTGGCTGCGCCGCACGAAGGAGCGGCTGCTGGCGAGGCCGATGGCCTGGTACGACGCGGTACGGGCGTGGAAGCCGGTGGCGTGGTGGCTGGAGCGCCGGGCCGCGGCCGTCGAGGACGCGAAGGTCGTGCTCAGCTTCCCGCCGGAGGCGGAGCTGTCCGACGGTGAGCAGCTGCGGGTGCTGAACCTGGTCAACCGTCGCATCCCCGGTGCGTGGGAGGCGTCCTGGGACCACCAGGGCTTCAAGGTGACGTTCAAGCACCCGCCGCGCCCGCCGCAGAAGGTCCTGTTCTCCGAGGTGCGGGAGATCATCGAGGCCCTGCCGGCCTCCCAGGTCCTGATCGGCCTGGGCACCCGCAACGAGAAGATCGTCATCGACTTCGACGACGAGACCCCGCACGTGGGTCTGTCGATCGGGACCGGCGGCGGCAAGTCCGCGACGTTGCGCAACATCATCGTCCAGCAGATCCGCAAGGGCGCCGAGAAGGTCGTCATCATCGACCCGAAGCTGATTTCCCAGGACTGCCTCGACGGGATTCCCGAGGTCGAGATCTACACCGAGATCGGCGAGCAGTGGGAGGCCATTGCGAAATTCGCTGCGGAAATGGAGCGGCGTTACCAGATCAAGAAGGCGGACAAGTCGGCGACGTTCCCGCGCTGGTTCCTCATCATGGAGGAGCAGAACGACTTCGCGGAGGAGTCCTACCAGACCTGGATGGACGTGAAGGAAAAGGGTGACCCGGCCCGTCCGCCGGTTTTCGGGCAGGTCGCGAAGACCCTTTTCAAGGGCCGCCAGGCGAACATGAACGTGATTTCGGTCTACCAGCGGCTGACCGCGCGTGCGGCGGGCGGGACGGAATTGCGCGACCAGTACGGTGCGAAGATCCTGGCGCGTTTCTCGCCGCAGGCCTGGAATTCGCTGGTGGCGACGACGCCGCGCCCGAAGTCGAGCCGTCACAACGGGCGGGCGATCGTGGTGATCGGCGGCTCCGAGCGCACCTGCCAGATGGTGTTCGTGGGCGAGGACGAGGCCCGCGAGTACGCGCTGAACGGCCGCGAGCCGCTGAGGCCGGCCGCCTATGTGCCGATCGCGGAGCGTGAGGCCGAGGCCATGTCCTCTCCGGGGGACGTGGAGGACATCCCCGGGATCTACCTGGGGAGTGTCCCGGGACAGTCCATGGACGAAACGGGACGTAACGGTGCAGACCAGACTGTCACTGAGGGTGATGTCCACCTGGCGCCGGTGGTCCCGCTGACCAAGCCGGTGTCCGCGCAGGCGGCGCAGACGGTCGAGCCGATCGTCGGCCTGGAGGCCGCCGCCGCGTTCCTCGGCTACGAGGGGGCGGCCGGCAAGGCGGCCTTCGTGAAGGCCCGCCAGCGCCACCAGAAGCAGCACGGCCCGATTCCCGGGGAGTTCCAGGTCGGGGCTTTCCCGGCCTGGTGGCCGAAGGACCTCGCCCGCTGGGGCGCGCGGCGCCCGAGGGCCGGGGTGAAGGAAACCGGCTGACCTCGGCCGGAAATACCGGACGGCGGCCCGGGCCGGAAACATATTCCGGGCCGCCGACCCGGCGAGGGAAATAAGAAAGAACCGAGATCCGGAATACAGCCGACGGGACACCCCTGTCCCGAAAACCGCCCGAATTCAGGGAGAAGAAATGGCAACCGTCTCGATCGTCGTGCTGATGGCCGCACTTTCGGTCCTGCTCCTGCGGCTGGGCGCCATCAAGGTCTGGCAGCTCCTGGTCGGTGTGGTCCTCGGATTCGTCCTCGCCTCCACCGGCGCCGGGCCGTGGATCCAGGACCTCATCGACAACTTCTTCGCCTGGGTCGGCCACTTCAAGTTCTGACCGGCCGCCCCCGCCGGTGACCGGAGCGCCCACCGCGCACCGGGCTCCGGCGAGGACGGCCGGCCACCCGGCCCGCCGCCCGACCCGACAACCCACCACCGAAAGGAACCCCGGCCATGGCGCACAACCACGAGCCCGAGTACTACACCGCCGGCGAGAAGGCCCGCGCGGCCGGCCTGATCGGCCTGGGCGCCCTGACGTCCGCGCTGGGCCTGGGCACCGGCATCGCCGACCGGCGCATCGCCCGCCTCCAGGCCACCGCGGTGGCCCGGGAGGACCAGGAGGCCGAGGACCGCGCCTGGGCCGAGAAGCAGGAGCGCGGGCGCAAGGACGCCGCGCGCCGCGCCGCCCGCTACCCCGACGCCACGAAGAGCTGACCGTCCCGAGCACGAGGAAGGAGGACGGCCATGGACTGGACGAGCGTGTGGTGGACCGTCGCCGTCCCGCACCGCCGGCAGGAGCCGGCCGCCGACGGCGAGCACGAGGTCCCCGGCGTCCAGTGGTTCGAGATCAGGGCGCTGAACGCCCAGGACGCGATCGACGAGGCGCGGGCGGAACTGCTCTCCCCGGCGTCGGTGCGTCACCGGCGCGGCGCCCGCGCCGACATCGCGGCGGCCACCGCCCAGGTCAGCGACCGCCAGACGTAGATGCGCCCCGGGGCGGCCGTCACAGGCCGCAAAACCAGCCGGCCGCCCCGGGCCCAACTCCCCGAGACCAGCAGGGCCGATCCGAAGAGAGGCACCCATCATGTCGTACGACCCGTTCGAGCAGAACACCCGGGACTGGCGCTGGCACACCGCCCGCCTCGCGCCGGGCCTGAGCAGCACCACCATCCTCATCGCCGCCCGCGTCTGGTCCGAGCAGGGCGCCCGCCACAGCGTCGGCGACGCCGTGCTGATGGGTGCTCTCACCCTCGGCGCCGCCGCGGCCGGCACCGTCTCCGCCAAGCACGCCAACGGCCACGCGCTGCTGACCACCACCTGCTACGCGGCGGCCGGCACCACCGCGGTGTGCGGCGTCGCCGCCTACTCCGACGGCCTGGCCCTGCCGATCCTGCTGTGGCTGCTGGCCACCGTCGCCGTCTACGCCCTGGCCGCCCGCTACTGGCGCGAGGACCGGCGCACCGCCACCGCCCACGCCAACACCTACGAGCTGCGCTCCATGGAACGCGGCACCGACCTCCGGATCGCACGCACCACCGCGAAGGCGAAGGTCGAGGCCGCCCACGAGGCGAGCGCCTACATGGCCGCCCTGGCGGACGCGGTGCGCGAGCGCCGCCGCCTCGCCGACACCGGCGGCGTCCCCGCCCTCGACGTCGACGTCCTGCTCGCCGCGGGCCTGCCCGGCGGCCTGCCCGAGGTGCCCGACACCCCCGCCGCCCTCCTCCAGGGCCCCACCCAGCGCTGAAAGGGCTCCCCGATGAACCCGACCACCCCGCCGCGGCTCCCCACCGGCACCGCCGACGCCGCCCGCGGCGGCGCGGACAGCCCCGTCCACACCCGCTGAACGACGCGGGGCGCGCCCCAGGCCTGGACAGCACGGGCGCGCCCTACAACCCCCAGATGGGAGCACAGCCGAGATGACCACACTCTTCGAGCCCCCCGCAACCTCCACCGACCCGTCCGAGGACCTGCGGGAGGCGGTGAGCGGCCTGGTCGGTGCCTACACCGGCGCCCTCGCCGACATCGCCGACCTGATCCGCAGCCGGAGCCGGCTGTCGGAGGACCTGGACACCGCCCGCCTGCGCCTGGACGCCGCCGCCCGCCGCGAGACCGAGCTGGCGGCCGAGTACGGTGCCGCCGTGCTGGAGCGGGACGCCGCCCGCACCGAGGCGCAGCGCACGCGCGGGCAGCTCGCCGACCTCCTCCCCGTGTCGCTGGCCGGCGTCGACCTGGGCGAGATCCGCACGGTCCTCGCCCGCGCCCACCGGCCGCGCCAGGACGAGGAGCAGGAGCAGAGCGACCGCGCCGACCTGGCCTGGGCGGTGACGGTGCTGCTGCCGCTCGCCGAGGCCGCGATGGAACCGCGCCCCGGTACCGCGGCCGCCGACCGCGCCGCGTCCGCCCGGCAGCGGGAGTGCCTGACCGCCACCGAGGACACCGCCGCTCAGGAGGTGGCCCGGTGACCACGACCATCGAGCCCTGGGACCGGGCGCGCACCGCCGCCGACCTCGGCGAGCTCACCGCGCAGTGGTTGACGGGCGCCATCGCCTCCCGGCCCGGCTACCAGCTCGACCGGGGACCGGACGAGGAGACCACCACCTGCCCGCAGCTGATGGACGCCCTGCTGCTGTGCAACCGGTCCGGGTTCGTCACCAGCTGCTCGCAGCCCGGCTGCGCGGGCCTGGAGGCGCCGGCGCCGACGGGCGGCATCTGGAGCCAGCGCGCGGCCGTGACCGGCTACGTCACCGACGAGGAGGTGCTGGCACGGCTGTGCGAGGTGGCCGATGACCATGCCTTCCTGCTCGCCCTCCACCACCCCGCCGGCCCCGGCCCGGTGCGCGACGGCATCGCGGTCACCACCCGCAACGGCCGCCCGGTCACGTGGTTCGGCCGTCCCCGCAACGCGCAGGGCGTCGACCACGAATGGCACGGGGCCGACGTGCGGGCCGTGCGCCGGATGCGGGGAGCCTGGCAGGTCACCCTCGTCGACCCCTGCTTCGAGGACCGCACCCTGCTGTGGGACGCCCTGGCCGAGGCCCTGTTCGCGCCCGCCCCGCCGTGCCGCGGCCACCTGGCGGCCACCGCCGCGCAGGACACCGACCTGGTGCTCGACATCGGCCCGGCCGACTGGGGGGTGTGAAAGATGTTCACCTACATCGACTTCTTCTGCGGCGCCGGCGGCTCCTCGGCCGGGGCCGAGCGGGTTCCGGGCGTGCGCCCGGTCCTGGCCGCGAACCACTGGGACAAGGCCATCGCCTCCCACGCCGCGAACTTTCCGGACGCCGACCACTTCCTCGGCGACCTCCACGACGCCGACGTCGCCAGGTTCCCCGCCGCCGACCTGTTCTGGGCCAGTCCCGAGTGCCCGAAGTGGTCCAACGCCCGGGGCAAGCGCCGGGACTTCGACAAGCAGCCCGACCTGTTCGGCGAGACCCTGCCCGACGCCGCCACCGACCGCTCCCGCGCCCTCATGTGGGACGTCCCCCGCTACCTGGAGGCGATGGCCGCGCGCGGGCGGCCCGTGCTCGCCGGTGTCGTCGAGAACGTCATCGACGTCCGCGCCTGGGACCTGTGGACGGCCTTCGTCCAAGAAGTCCGCCAGGTCGGCCCCGGCTACCGCACCCGCCTCATCGCCCTGAACTCCATGCACGCCCGCCCGGCGGTCATCCCCGTCGCCCCGCAGTCCCGCGACCGTCTCTACCTCGCCTACTGGCGCGCCGACCTCGGCCGGGACCCGGACTGGGACAAGTGGCTGCGCCCGACGGCGTGGTGCGGGGGCTGCGACCGGGCGGTGCGCGCGGTGCAGGTGTTCAAGCGGCCGGGCGCGGACATGGGCCGCTACCGCCAGCAGTACGTCTACCGCTGCCCGAACGTGGCGTGCCGCAACGCCGTCGTCGAGCCGCCCGTCGTCCCGGCCGCCAGCATCATCGACTGGTCGCTGACCGGCCGCCGGATCGGCGACGGCAAGCCCACCAAGACCTTCACCCCGTACGCGGCGGCGACCCGGGAGCGGATCCGCGCCGGGATCCGCAAGTACGGGGCGCCGCTGCTGGCCCCGGCCGGCGGCACCTGGCGCACCGAGGCGACCCCGGTCACCGTCCCGGCGCCGACGCGTACGACCCGGGAGAACGACGGCCTGGCGGTGCCCCCGCTGCTGGTGCCCACCGAGGGCCGCGACGGCAAGGCGGCCGGGCAGGTCGGGGAGCCGATGCGCACCCAGACCGCCCGCAACGAGACCGGGCTCGCCTGGCTGCCGTTCATCGCCGAACTGCGCGGCGGGAGTTCGGACGCGCGGCCGGTGCTGGACGCGCTGGCCACCGTCACCGCCTCCGGCAACCACCACGGCCTGACCGTGCCGCCCGCGGCGGGCGCGGTCGACTGGCGGGCGCTGCTGACGCCGTACTACGGCAACGGCGTCGCCCGCCCCGTCGGCGAGCCGGTCGGCACCCTGACCACCCGCGACCGCTACGGCCTCGCCTCCGGCGGCGAGGTGGTCGGGACGGATGTGGACGAGGTGCTGTTCCGGATGCTGGAGCCGCACGAGATCGGCGCCGCGATGACCTTCGCCCGCGACTACGTCGTGATCGGCAACAAGCGCGAGAAGGTCCGCCAGTTCGGCAACGCGGTGACCTCCAACGTCGCCGAACTCCTCGTCTCCGCCCTCGTCGAGGCCATCACCGGCCAGAACCTGGCCACCGGGTGGGCGGCATGAGCGCCCCGCCGCGCCGCGCGCCGCTCGCCGACACCGGCCTGTGGCAGGCCGTCATCGCGGCCGCCGCCGGACGCTGCCAGTGCCGCGGCACCTGCGGCAAGACCCACAAGGC
>NZ_JZWY01000449.1:0-971 GCF_000966955.1 Streptomyces sp. NRRL S-495 | reverse complement strand
CCCCTTCGCCCGCCCGGCCCGGTCCGCCCCGCCCGCCCCGTCCGCCCCGCCGCCCCCGGTGCCGTTCTCGCCCGCCGCCGTCCGCGCCCACCGCGCCGCCCTCGGCCTGACCCCGGAGCAGGTCGCCGAGGGGATGGCCGCGCACGGCGTCCGGCTGCTCCCGGCCCACGTCCTCGGCTGGGAGAACGGCGGGCCGCCCCCCGGCGAGGAGGAGTTCCTCGCCCTGGCCCGGGCGCTGTGGTGCCCGCCCGAGCAGCTGATGGGCGTCCGCCCGGCGAGCCTGCGGGACTTCCGGCTCGCCCGCGAGCTGAGCCCGGACGGCGCGGCCCGCCGGATCGGCGTCCCGGCCGGGGAGTACCGGCACGCCGAGGCCACCGGGCAGTGGGACGCCGACGCCGGGCCGACGGCCGCGCTCGCGCACGTCCTGGGCCTGACCCTCCGGGAGCTGGTCGGGGCCACCGGCCGCCGGGAGGAGCTGGACCGGCGGCTGCGGCGCTGCGTCGACGGCCGCTGGCAGGCGCAGGCCGGCGCGATCGTCCGGATCGTGCCGGTGGACCGGGCCGACCTCGACGCCGTCCTGCCGGTGCTCCAGGACGAGCGGCAGGTGCCCGCGCACTGGGGGACCGGCGGCTGGGGACCCGCCGAGGGGCCGGCCGCACCGTCCGCCGCCGCGGCCCCCCCGGCCGAGCGCTTCTGGGAGCTGCTCGCCCGACGGGAGCCCGCGATCCCCGTGTGAACCCCCGTTCGTTCTGGCACTCTCGTTCTGACGATCCCGGTGTGACCTTGCTCGCGTGGCAACCCGTACGGCCGTGTCCTGCTGGCCCGGCCGGGTCCCGGCCAGTGGACTGGGCTGTGACGTGGGTCCGGACACCGGTCGGCCCAGAACCGAGCAGCGGGGAGCGAGTATGCGTTGGGGAATCGCGGCCACCGTGGCGGCCGCCGCGGTCGGCACCGGGGCGGCCGTCCTGGTG
>NZ_JZWY01000448.1:0-21580 GCF_000966955.1 Streptomyces sp. NRRL S-495 | reverse complement strand
GGCGGCCTCGGAGCGGATGGTCCGCCCGGCCGGGGCCGCCCGGGAGCGGACCGGTCCGGTCGTGGTCCAGAGCCTGGGCGCCGGGCGGATCACCTTCACCCGGAGCGCGGCGAGCGAGCGCCCCGGCCGCTGGGCCGTCGAGTGGGGGGAGGACGGGCACGCCGTCGTCGAGGAGGTCCTGCACCGCGACGAACGGGGCGTCACCCGTCGGCTGGTCCGCGCCGACCGGGGCACCCTCGCCGCCGGCACCGAGGTCCGCTTCACCCCCCGGGTGTACCTCGGCGACCCGGCCTCGGCGCTCGGCCTGACCTTCGGCGAGACCGCCGTCGAGGGCGAGCTGGGCGCGCTGCCCGCCTGGTGGCTCGACGGCAAGCGCGGCACCTGGGTGATCCTGGTGCACGGCCCGGACGCCGACCGCAGCCAGGTCCTGCCCGTCCTGCCCGTCCTGCGCCGGCTCGGCCTGCCCGCGCTGGCGGTCAGCTACCGGGGTGACGCGGGCGCGCCGGCCTCCCCGGACGGCCTGGGCCACTTCGGCGAGACGGAGTGGCGGGACGTCGAGGCGGCGGTCCGGCTGGCCCTGGACGGCGGCGCGGGCCGGGTGGTCCTCTACGGCTGGTCGCTCGGCGCCACGATGGCCCTCCAGGCGGCCGCCCGGTCGGACTTCGCCTCCTCGATCAGCAGCCTGGTCCTGGACTCCCCGGTGCTGGACTGGCCGGCCACCGCCCGCGGGGGCGCGGCCAGGGCCGGGTACCGGGGCGCGGCCGCCGAACTCGGCGCGCTGGCCGCCCAGGGCCGCACCGGCGTGGATCTGGCCGACTTCGCCCGCCTCGCCGAGGGCGCGGACCTGCGGGTGCCCACCCTGGTGCTGCACGGCCCCGACGACCCGGTGGCGCCGTTCCGGGCCGCCGAGCGGCTGGCCGCGAGCCGTCCGTCGCTGGTGAACCTCCAGGCCTTCCCCGGCGGCGACCACGCCGCGCTGTGGAACACCGACCCGGACCGCTACTCCGAGACCCTGCGCCGCTGGCTCACGCCCTTCTGCTGAGCCGCCGCTCCCCCCTTGTCCCGGCTCCGGCCCCGCCGCGTGCTCCCCGCCGCGCCACGCGGGGCCGGGGAGCCGGGGGGACCGGGTGGCATGCACCCGCCACAAAGATCAAGCCAGTCGGTTTGGGCTCTGTTGCCCGATCTTGTCGATCCCCCCGCACCCCCGCCCCGCCCCGCGCGGACAACCGGATGTGACAGAAGGCCGGTACAAGGGGAAGACTGCTCGACGTGACGTCTCGGAATCCGCGCGACCGTGATGCCCCGCTCCCGCCGACCAACGGTTCCGGTGCGACGGTGACCCGTCTCCCCGGAACGGCCCACCGCCCCGCCGGCGCGAGGCCGGGGAGCCAGGGCGTACCCCGCCGACGAGGCCCCGCCCCCGCCCCCGGCCGAGGCCGGGTCCCCGTACCGGAGGGCTTCCCCGCACCCGCCGAGCTGGCCCCGCTGGCCCGCCGGATGCTGGTCGACGCCGTCCGGATCGCCCGCTGGGCCGGCGACCTCGACGAGGTCGACAAGCGCGGCGAACTGCTCCCGGACGACGCCCGCGCGGCCGGCCGCGCCCTCGCCATGACGGTGGGCGCCGCCGCCAAGGCCTGGGGCCAGGCCCTGCTGGTCGGCCTGGTCGAGCCCCGCGACGGCGGCGCCGTCCCCGGCTGGCGCCTGCACGCCTGGGAGCACGACGACGAGGCGGTGATCCGCGGCTGGTCGACCCTGTTCGACGCCTGGACCCTGCTCGCCCCGGTGCCGCCCGCCGCCCTGCGCGGCGTGTTCGCGGTCCTCGCCGGACAGGCCGTCGACCAGGCACCCCAACTGCTCTCCTTCCTGCACCTGGTGGACGGCCCGGTCGCCGACATCGAGCTGCTGGAGCTGCTCCGGCGCGGCCTGGACGAGCGCCGGGTCGGCGGCGGCGAGGGCGCCTTCGGCCTCTCGCCCGTCCCGCACGCGGCCTCCGCCGTCTCCGCCGTCCGCGGCACCTGCCGCGAGCCGCAGATCGACACCCCGGCCTCGCCCGCCGACGTGGCCGCCGTCCTGGACTGGATGCTGGACGGCCTGGCCGCCGTCGGCGCGCTGGTCCGCGAGGACAACGCGGCCGAGCTCTCCCCGCTCGGGCACTGGGCGGTGCGGGCCAAGCTGGAGGAGATCTGCACTGTCGCGCAGACCGCCGCCGGCCACATCGAGCAGAGCGCGATGGAACTGCTGAGCGCCTGCGCCGACTACTCGCCGGGCCCGGCCCGCGCCGAGTACCGGGCCTGGCTGGCCGCCCGCCCCGCCGACCGGGCGGTGGCCGAGCTGCTGGAGGCCGCGCAGGGCGAGGACGCGCTGGTGCGCGGCCTGGCCTTCGAGGCGCTGCGGGTGGCCGGATCCACCGCCGAGCAGGCCGTGCGGGCCGCCGTCGACGAGCCGGTGCTGCGCCCGTACGCGCTGCTGTGGCTGGCCGAGCGCTCGGACGAGGGAGTCTCCCCGGCCGATGTGCTGGGCGCGGAGGACGCCGCCTGGCTCTGGGTGGACACCGCCGCGGCCGTGCTGGACCACGGCGAAACGGAACTTCTGGTGGGCCATGTCGAGGGCGCCTCGGCCGGCGACCCGGTGCGGCTGTTCGCCCGGGCCCGGCAGTCCGGGCACCCCCGGGCGGCCTCGGTGCTGACAGCCGTCTCCGGGGTCCACCCGGACCCGGCGGTGGCCCGGGCGGCCCGCCGCTCGGCGTTCAGCGTCCACCGCGGCGGCGCCTGAGCCGCAGGCGGCACCCGGCACCCGGACACGCACCCGGACATGCGGAAGGGCCCGGCTCCCCTCGGGGAGCCGGGCCCTTCCGTTCGTTCTGCGGCGGTCGTCAGCCGATCCGGGACTCCGCGCGGCGGGCCCGAACGTCGCCGACCTTCTGGCCGACCTTGCGGCGGATCACCAGCAGCGGCGCCATCGCGGCGAGCGCGATCTGCGCGAACGCGCCGATGTGCAGCAGGTTGTCGCCGCCCGGCAGACCGGTCGCCCAGGCCGCCAGGCAGCCGATGGAGACCACGATCCAGCACAGCGTGGCGGTGGCCAGCAGCCCCTGCGGCTTCGGGTACTCGATCCGGCTGACCATCAGGTACGCGACGGCGAAGATCGCCAGCAGACCGGGCAGGAACGGCGGGTCGAGCAGCACGATGGCGATCACCGTCATCGCGCCCATCGGGCAGGGCATGCCCTGGAACACCCCGGGCCGCATCTTCACGGTGGAGAACCGGGCGAGCCGCAGCACCACCGCCAGCAGCACGGTCAGTGCGATCAGCGCCGACAGCCGGCTGTTGGAGCCGGGCGAGACCATGCCCCAGACCGCGACGAAGTAGGCCGGCGCGATGCCGAAGCTGATCAGGTCGGCCAGGTTGTCGAGTTCGGCGCCGAGTGCGGAGGAGCGCAGCTTGCGCGCCACCAGGCCGTCGAACAGGTCGCACATCGAGCCGATCAGCAGCAGCGTCACCGCGGTGGCGGCGCTGTGCTTGTCCGGCGCGGCGTCCGGGTTGGTGATGTGCGGGACGAGCACCCCGGTGGTGATCGAGTAGATCGCCAGGAAGCCGCAGACGGCGTTCCCCAGGGTGAGGAAGTCGGCGGTGGACAGGTGCTGCGGCGAGCGCGGCGCGCGCAGCTCGCGGTCGCGGGCCCAGCGACGACGGCGCAGGGCCGTCTCCTCGTCGTCCAGGCCGACGATCGTCTCAGGATCAGTCACGGTCAAGGCGCGTCACCCCGGCGGTGGTCTTCTGGCCGACCTCGACGCCGACCTCGACGCCGGCCGGCAGGTAGGTGTCGACCCGGGACCCGAACCGGATCAGACCGATCCGCTCGCCCTGCTCGACCTTGGTACCGGCGTCCACGTACGGCACGATGCGGCGCGCCACGGCGCCCGCGATCTGGACCATCTCGATGTCGCCGAGCTCGGTGTCGAAGTGCCAGACGACCCGCTCGTTCTGGTCGCTGTCCTTGTTGAACGCGGGCACGAAGCCACCGGGCACGTGCTCGACGGAGGTCACCGTGCCGGGCAGGGGCGCCCGGTTGACGTGGACGTTGAGCGGGCTCATGAAGATCGCCACGCGGGTCCGGCCGTCCGGCCACGCGTCGATGCTCTGGACCACGCCGTCGGCGGGGGAGATCACTCTGCCGGTGCCGATCTCACGCTCGGGGTCGCGGAAGAACCACAGCATGCCGGCGCCGAGCGCACAGGCGGGTACCGCTGCCAGGGCCCACTTGCCACTGCGCCGGGTGAGCGCGGTGGTCACGGCGGCCGTGGCGAGGGTGGGGACGAACCAGGGGGTGGCTCCGCGCGCGATGGTCACGCGGGGTCGCCGACCGGCCGTCGTGGCGGCGAGGGCATCGCGGTCCGTGACGGAGGTGTGAGGGGACGGGCTGATGGGCATCGAAGACCTTTGTCGCGGGGGATCATGGCCGCTGGACGGGGGCCACCGCGGGATCGGGTAATAGAGGGACGTCTGCTGTCCCGGTGGATGCTATCGGGAGCACACGGTGGGTGGGCAACCCGCCTGCTCGTTCATGTGACCTGCGGGAGGCGCCGACGCGCCCCCTTGTATACGACCGTAGCTCGCCCCGGTCCGGTTCCCAAGGGACCCGGCGAAGCTGGTGACTCTTGTCTCAACCCTGCCCGGTCGGTCCAGTGGAACTGCCCGTCGAGGGCGCGGGACGGTATGCCGGAGCGGCCGCAGGGCGCGTGACAGCAGCTGTACGCCCTGCGGCCGCTCCGGAGCGGCCGTGTCGGCCCCGGGGCGGACCAGGCCACCGGGGCGGGACACGGCGCGGTGCCGGGACGGGCCCGCACGCCCGTCGTCCGGCGGTCTCGCGGGCCGGCCGCGAGCCCCGCAGCGGGGTGGTCAGCCCGCGATGCGGTACTCCTCCAGCAGCCGGCGCCCGATGATCATCTTCTGGATCTCCGCAGTACCTTCACCGATCAGCAGCATCGGCGCCTCCCGGTAGAGCCGCTCGATCTCGTACTCCTTGGAGAATCCGTAGCCGCCGTGGATGCGGAAGGCGTCCTCGACGACCTCCTTGCAGTACTCGGAGGCGAGGTACTTCGCCATCCCCGCCTCCAGGTCGTTGCGCTCGCCGCTGTCCTTCTTGCGGGCGGCCATGACCATCATCTGGTGCGCGGCCTCGACCTTGGTGGCCATCTCGGCGAGCTTGAACTGGATCGCCTGGTGCTCGGCGATCTTCTTGCCGAAGGTGGAGCGCTGCTGGGCGTAGGAGATGCCCAGTTCGAAGGCGCGGCGGGCGACGCCGCAGCCGCGCGCGGCCACGTTGACGCGGCCGACCTCGACGCCGTCCATCATCTGGTAGAAGCCCCGGCCGGGGACGCCGCCGAGGATCCGGTCGGCCGGGATCCGGACGTCCTGGAGCACCAGCTCGGTGGTGTCGACGCCCTTGTAGCCCATCTTCTCGATCTTCCCGGGCACGGTGAGGCCGGGGACGGTCGGGTTGGCGCCGAAGCCCGGCGTCTTCTCGATCAGGAAGGTGGTCATGTTCTTGTAGGGCGTGGAGCCGCCCTCGTCGGTCTTGCACAGGACCGCGACCAGGCTGGAGGTGCCGCCGTTGGTCAGCCACATCTTCTGGCCGTTGAGGACGTAGAAGTCTCCGTCCTTGACACCCTTGGTGCTGATCGCCGCGACGTCGGAGCCGAGGCCGGGCTCGGACATCGAGAAGGCGCCGCGGATCTCGCCGGCCGCCATCCGGGGCAGGAAGTGGTCCTTCTGCTCCTGGGTGCCGTGCGCGTTGATCATGTGCGCGACGATGAAGTGGGTGTTGACGATGCCGGAGACCGACATCCAGCCGCGGGCGATCTCCTCGACCACCAGCGCGTAGGTCAGCAGCGACTCGCCGAGGCCGCCGTACTCCTCGGGGATGGTCAGGCCGAAGAGGCCGAGCTGCTTCATGCCCTCGACGATCTCCGTCGGGTACTCGTCCTTGTGCTCCAGCTCGGTCGCGACCGGGATGATCTCCTTGTCGACGAACTCGCGCACGGTGGCGAGGATGTCCCGCTGGATCTCGGTGAGGCCGTCGGTCTGTGCGAGGCGTCCCATCGTGCGGCTCCTGTCATGCCTGGAAAAACGAGGGTGGGGGAGTGGACGGGGGCTCCGCGGGCGTGGCTCCGCGGAGCCCCCGTGAACCGGTGCGGGGCACGGCCGATGACGGCGGCCGGCCCGTCCGGGGTCCTGGGGTGGTGGGGCTTCGAAAGGGCTCAGGCGAGCGGGGTGGGGCGGGCGGGCTGCTCGCCGCCGCGCGCCTCGATGTACGTCGCGGTCGGCACCATCACCTTGCGGCGGAAGATGCAGACGACCGTGCCGTCCTGCTTGTAGCCCTTGGTCTCGACGTACACGATGCCGCGGTCGTCCTTGGACTTGGACGGCCACTTGTCGAGCACGGTGGTCTCGCCGTAGATCGTGTCGCCGTGGAAGGTCGGCGCGATGTGCCGCAGCGACTCGATCTCCAGGTTGGCGATCGCCTTGCCGGAGACGTCCGGCACGGACATGCCGAGCAGCAGCGAGTAGATGTAGTTGCCCACCACCACGTTCTTGCCGAAGTCGGTGGTCCGCTCCGCGTAGTTGGTGTCCATGTGGAGCGGGTGGTGGTTCATGGTGAGCAGGCAGAAGAGGTGGTCGTCGTACTCGGTGACCGTCTTGCCGGGCCAGTGCCGGTAGACGGCGCCGACCTCGAACTCTTCGTAGGTGCGTCCGAACTGCATGGTCGATGGCTCCTGACCGGTCTCAGGCCTGCGGGGGCTCGAACGAGGAGGTGCGCTTCAGGCCGGCCGCGCGGCCCTTGCCGGAGACGACCAGCGCCATCTTGCGGCTGGCCTCGTCGATCATCTCGTCGCCGAGCATCGCCGAGCCCTTGAAGCCGCCGGCCTCGGAGGTGCACCAGTCGTAGGCGTCCAGGATCAGCTCGGCGTGGTCGTAGTCCTCCTGGGAGGGCGAGAAGATCTCGTTGGCGGCGCCGATCTGGTCCGGGTGCAGCACCCACTTGCCGTCGAAGCCCAGCGCGGCGGCGCGGCCGGCCACCTCGCGGTAGCCCTCCTGGTTGCGGATCTGGAGGTAGGGGCCGTCGATCGCCTGGAGGTCGTTGGCGCGGGCGGCCATCAGGATGCGCATCAGGATGTAGTGGTAGGCGTCGGCCGAGTAGCCGGGCGGCTGCTCGCCGACCACCAGGGACTTCATGTTGATCGAGGCCATGAAGTCGGCCGGGCCGAAGATGATGGTCTCCAGCCGGGGCGAGGCCTGGGCGATGGTGTCGACGTTGATGAGGCCCTTGGCGTTCTCGATCTGCGCCTCGATGCCGATCCGGCCGACCTCGAAGCCCATGGTCTTCTCGATCTGGGTGAGCAGCAGGTCGAGCGCCTTCACCTGCTCGGCGTCCTGGACCTTCGGCAGCATGATGCAGTCGAGGTTCTGGCCGGCGCCCTCGACCACGGTGATCACGTCGCGGTAGGTCCAGTGGGTGGTCCAGTCGTTGACCCGCACGACCCGGGTCTTGCCGCTCCAGTCGCCGTTGTTCAGGGCGTCGACGACGGTGTGGCGGGCGCTCTCCTTGACCAGGGGGGCGCAGGCGTCCTCCAGGTCGAGGAAGACCTGGTCGGCCTGGAGGCCCTGGGCCTTCTCCAGGAAGCGCGGGTTGGAGCCCGGCACGGCGAGGCAGGAGCGGCGCGGGCGGAGGCGGTTCTGGGACAAGAGGGTGGGTCCTTCCGGGGTCAGCTGGTCGTCGTGGCCGGGGCGGGCGTCCAGGGCTGGAGCCTGTTGGCCAGCCGGATCTCGTCCACGATCCGGCCGATGATGGTCGTGATGCCGAAGTCCTTCGGGGTGAACACGGCGGCGACGCCGGCGGCCTTGAGGGCCTCGCCGTCCGCTGCCGGGATGATGCCACCCACGATCACCGGGACATCCTCCACCCCGGCCCGGCGCAGCCGGTGCAGCACGTCCGGCACCAGTTCGGAGTGGGCGCCGGAGAGGATCGACAGGCCCACGCAGTGGACGTCCTCGGCGACGGCGGCCGAGACGATCTGCTCGGGGGTGAGCCGGATGCCCTGGTAGACCACCTCGAACCCGGCGTCGCGGGCCCGGACGGCGATCTGCTCGGCCCCGTTGGAGTGCCCGTCCAGGCCGGGCTTGCCGACCAGCAGCCGCAGCTTTCCGGCGCCGAGTTCGGCGGCGGTGGCGGCGACCGCCTCGCGGACGGCGGCCAGTTCGCCGCCGGGCTCGGCCGGGACCGCGACCGGGGCGCCGCCGACGCCGGTGGGCGCGCGGTACTCGCCGAACACCTCGCGCAGGGCGAAGGACCACTCGCCGGTGGTGACCCCGGCCCGGGCGCAGGCCAGGGTGGCCGGCACGAGGTTCGCGGTGGTGCCGGCGACGGCCTTGAGCTCCGCCAGGGCGCTCAGTGCGGCGGCCTCGTCGCGCTGCCCGCGCCAGGCCTCCAGTGCGTTCAGCACGGACTGCTCGGAGGCCGGGTCGACGACCATGATCGCGGTGTCGAGGTCGGCCGTGAGCGGGCTCTCCTCGGTGGTGTCGAAGCAGTTGACCCCGATGATCCGGTCCTCGCCGGACTCGATCCGGGCCCGGCGGGCGGCGTGCGAGGCGACCAGGTTGGACTTCAGGTAGCCGGACTCGACGGCCGGGATGACCCCGCCCATCTCCAGCACCTTGGCGATCTCGGCCTCGGCGCCGGCCAGCAGGTCGGCGGTCTTGGCCTCGACGACCTCGGAGCCGTTGAAGAGGTCCCCGTACTCCAGCAGGTCGGACTCGAAGGCGAGCACCTGCTGGATCCGCAGCGACCACTGCTGGTCCCACGGGCGGGGCAGGCCGAGCGCCTCGTTCCAGGCGGGCAGCTGGACGGCGCGGGCGCGGGCGTCCTTGGAGAGCGTGACGGCGAGCATCTCCAGCACGATCCGCTGGACGTTGTTCTCCGGCTGGGCCTCGGTCAGGCCGAGCGAGTTGACCTGCACGCCGTAGCGGAACCGGCGCTGCTTGGGGTCCTCGATGCCGTACCGCTCCCGGGTGACCTTCTCCCATAGCCGGCCGAAGGCCCGCATCTTGCACATCTCCTCGACGAAGCGCACCCCGGCGTTGACGAAGAAGGAGATCCGGGCGACCACCTCGCCCATCCGCTCGGCCGGCACCTGGCCGGAGTCGCGGACGGCGTCCAGCACCTCGATCGCGGTGCACATCGCGTAGGCGATCTCCTGGACCGGGGTGGCCCCGGCCTCCTGGAGGTGGTAGCTGCAGATGTTGATCGGGTTCCACTTCGGGATGTTCCCGACCGTGTAGGCGATCATGTCGGTGATCAGGCGCACCGAGGGGCCGGGCGGGAAGACGTGCGTCCCGCGCGACAGGTACTCCTTGACGATGTCGTTCTGGGTGGTGCCGGTGAGCTTGGCGATGTCCGCGCCCTGCTCCTCGGCGACCACCTGGTAGAGCGCCAGCAGCCACATCGCGGTGGCGTTGATCGTCATGGAGGTGTTGGTCTGCTCGAGCGGGATGCCGTCGAACAGGGTGCGCATGTCGCCGACGTGGCCCACCGGCACCCCGACCCGGCCGACCTCGCCGCGGGCGAGGATGTGGTCGGAGTCGTAGCCGGTCTGGGTCGGCAGGTCGAACGCCACCGAGAGGCCGGTCTGCCCCTTGGCGAGGTTCCGCCGGTACAGCGCGTTGGAGTCCTCGGCCGTCGAGTGCCCGGCGTAGGTGCGCATCAGCCAGGGCCGGTCGCGCTTCTGGTCGGTCATCGGGTCGCCTTAGATGTCGCGGAAGCGGTTGATCGCGGGCAGGTGCTGGGCGCGCAGTTCGGCGTCGCGCACGCCCAGGCCCTCCTCGGGGGCGAGGCAGAGCACGCCGACCTTGCCCTGGTGCCGGTTCTGGTGGACGTCGAGCGAGGCCTGCCCGGTCTGCTCCAGCGAGTAGACCTTGGACAGGGTCGGGTGGATCTTGCCCTTGGCCACCAGGCGGTTGGCCTCCCAGGCCTCGCGGTAGTTGGCGAAGTGCGAGCCGACGATCCGCTTGAGCGACATCCACAGGTAGCGGTTGTCGTACTGGTGCATGTAGCCGGAGGTGGAGGCGCAGGTGACGATGGTGCCGCCCTTGCGGGTGACGTAGACGCTGGCGCCGAAGGTCTCCCGGCCGGGGTGCTCGAAGACGATGTCGACGTCCTCGCCGCCGGTCAGCTCGCGGATCCGGCCGCCGAACCGCTTCCACTCGCGCGGGTCCTGGTTGTGCTCGTCCTTCCAGAACCGGTAGCCCTCGGCGGAGCGGTCGATGATCGCCTCGGCGCCCATCGCCCGGCAGATGTCGGCCTTCTCCGGGCTGGAGACCACGCAGATCGGGGTGGCGCCGCCGGCCAGCGCGTACTGGGTGGCGTACGAGCCGAGGCCGCCGCTGGCGCCCCAGATCAGCACGTTGTCGCCCTGCTTCATGCCCGCGCCGTTCTGCGAGACCAGCTGGCGGTAGGCGGTGGAGTTGACCAGGCCGGGGGAGGCGGCCTCCTCCCAGGTCAGGTGGGCGGGCTTGGGCATCAGCTGGTTGGTCTTCACCAGGGCCAGCTGGGCCAGGCCGCCGAAGTTGGTCTCGAAGCCCCAGATCCGCTGCTCCGGGTCCATCATCGTGTCGTTGTGGCCGTCCGAGGACTCCAGCTCGACGGACAGGCAGTGGGCGACCACCTCGTCGCCCGGCTTCCAGGCGTTGACCCCGGCGCCGGTGCGCAGCACCACGCCCGCCAGGTCGGAGCCGAGCACGTGGTACGGCAGGTCGTGGCGCTTGGTGAGCGGGGAGAGCCGGCCGTAGCGCTCCAGGAAGCCGAAGGTGGAGACCGGCTCGAAGATCGAGCTCCACACGGTGTTGTAGTTCACCGCGCTCGCCATCACGGCGACCAGGGCCTCGCCCGGGCCCAGCTCGGGCAGCGGGACGTCGTCGAGGTGGAGGGACCGGCGGGGGTCCTTGTCGCGGCTGGCGAGGCCCGCGAACATCTGCTCCTCGTCCTTGTGGAGCGTCACCGCCCGGTAGGACTCCGGCAGCTTCACGTTGGCGAAGTCCGCCGAGGTGCTGTCGGAGCTGAGGATCGCGTCGAGGATTTCCTTCATGGCTGCCTCCGAAGGCGTACCTGTGTGAGGGCACAGGGCGTCTGGGGGAGCCGGGAGCGGACACCGGCTTCGCTGAACGGGGTGGTGGGTGTGGGTGGCTGGTGGGCCGGGGTGGCTGGTGGGCCGGTGGCTGGTGGGCCGGGTACTGCGGTGGGTCGCCCCCGGGGTCGGGGGGCGCCGGTACGACGGCGCGCCGAGGTGGGGAGCCGCGGCGCCGCGACTGGTGGGTAACAAGGTAGTGGCACCCTGTGCCACTCGTAAAGACACGCGGTGCCACCAATTCGGGTGGGTCGGACGCGCCTCCCGAGGGCCTGCGGAGGGCATGGAAAGGGCCCGTGCCGACACTTCGGCACGGGCCCTAGAACCCCTTGCGACCTGCGAAAACGCCTACCGTCAGGCCTGCTTGACGCCCTCCAGGGCGGCCCGCACGGCATTCACCACCAGCTCCAGCGGAGCGTCCGTCCGGGTGACTGTGATGAGCACCTCACCTCCAGGACTGGCACTCAGTGCGCTTGCGGTCGAGGCCTCCGCCTCCGCCCCACTGGCACCCGGTGCCACCACGGCACCGCGCCGCCGCGCCCCCGGCGCGCTGGAGCCCCAGAAGGTCTGCCGGATCACCTCGAAGGAGTGGTCCAGCTGCGCCTCCACATCGCCCCGCCCGCCGGCCCGCAGCCAGCGCCGCAGCACGTGGTTGTGGGCCGCGACCACCGCCGCCGCCGACACCTCGGCCAGCATCGAGTCGTCCTCGCCGCCGTGCTGCCAGCCCGTGGGGATCTCCCCGGCGGTGTCGAACCGGCCCAGCAGGTAGCGGGTGAACAGCCGCTCGTAGCGGGCCACCACGGCGATCTCCCGCTCCCGCAGCGTCGGCACCTGGCGGATCAGCTGGTACCTGGCCACCGAGACCCCGGGCGTGGAGGCGTACATCCGCAGCACCTCCTTGATGCCCCGGCAGACCACGTCCAGCGGGTGCTCCTCCGGCTCGGCACTGGCCAGCAGGTCGGCGACCCGCACCAGGGTGTCGTCGTGGTCCGGGAAGATCGCCTCCTCCTTGGACCGGAAGTACCGGAAGAAGGTCCGCCGGGCCACTCCGGCCGCCGCGGCGATCTGGTCGACCGTGGTCTCCTCGTAGCCCTGCGAGGCGAACAGCTCCATCGCGGCGGTGGCCAGGTCCTGGCGCATCTGCTGGCGCTGGGCCGCCGCCCGGCGGCTGCCCTGACCCCCCTCCGCGCCCGTCCCGGCCGACCGGCCGTCACGCGCCGGGGCGGACTGCTGCGGGGCGGATTGCTGCGGGGAGACTGACTGAACCCGATCCATGCCCGGAACGCTACACGTCCCCGGCGCCGGAACAGGGGGCCTTCCGCGGCGTACCGGGGCGACCGGCCCGGCCACCGCCGGTCTCGGCCAGTGCGCGGACACCGAACCCGCCCCCCAGCCGGCCCGCTCCGTGCGGAACGGCGGCCGGTCGGACGCTCCCCCGTAGGACGGCGGGGTGGTCATCGGCGCGCGTGGTCGCGGAAACCGCGGCCGGTCTTGCGGCCCAGGCAGCCCGCCGCCACCAGGTGCTCCAGCAGCGGCGCCGCGGCCAGGCCCGGCTCGCGGAACTCCTGGTGCAGCACCTGCTCGATGGTCAGCGAGACGTCCAGGCCGACCACGTCCAGCAGCTCGAACGGGCCCATCGGGTAGCCGCAGCCGAGCTTCATCGCGGTGTCGATGTCGTCCACCGTCGCGTAGTGCTCCTGGAGCATCCGCACCGCGTCGTTGAGATAGGGGAAGAGCAGCGCGTTCACGATGAAGCCGGCCCGGTCCCCGCACTCCACCGGGTGCTTGCGGACCTTCGCGCACAGCTCCAGCACGGTGGCGGTGACGTCCGGCGCGGTCAGCACCGTGGAGACCACCTCGACCAGCCGCATTGCGGGCGCCGGGTTGAAGAAGTGCATGCCGACCACGTCCTGCGGCCGCCGGGTGGCCGAGGCGCAGGCGACCACCGGCAGCGAGGAGGTGGTGGTGGCCAGCACCGCGCCCGGCTTGACGATCGCGTCCAGCGCGGTGAACAGCTCGCGCTTGACCCCGAGGTCCTCGGCGACCGCCTCGACCACCAGGTCCACGTCCGCCAGCTCGCCGTACTGCCCGACCGGCGTGACCAGGCCCAGGGCGGCGTCCCGCTGCTCCTCGGTCAGCCGGCCCTTCGCCACCGAGCGCTCCAGCGACTTCGCCAGCTGCGCCTTGGCCCGCTCGGCCTTCTCCAGGCTGCGGGCGGCCAGCAGCACCGGGTACCCGGCCTTGGCGAACACCTCGACGATGCCGGTGGCCATGGTGCCCGAGCCGCAGACGCCGATGCTGCGCACCTCCCGTCCTGCCACCCCCGGCCGGGCCGGGCCGGCGGTGGTGTCGACGGCCCTGGACGAGCCGGGCGCCTCGTAGGTGTAGAAGCCGCGGCCGGTCTTGCGGCCCAGCAGCCCGGCCGCGACCAGCTGGCCGAGGATCGGCGCGGGCGCGTGCAGCCGGTCCCTGGACTGCTCGTACATCGCCTCCAGGACGGTCCTCGCGGTGTCCACGCCGATCAGGTCGAGCAGCGCCAGCGGCCCCATCGGCAGGCCGCAGCCGAGCCGCATCGCGGCGTCGATGTCCTCCCGGGTGGCGTACTTGGACTCGTACATCGCGGCGGCCTGGTTCAGGTACGCGAAGAGCAGGCCGTTGACCACGAAGCCGGCCCGGTCGCCGGCCGCCACCGGCTCCTTGCCGAGGTCCCGGGCGAGCGCCGCGGCGTCCTCGGCGACCTGCGGGGCGGTGAGCACGGTGCGCACCACCTCGACCAGCTTCATGGTGTGCACCGGGTTGAAGAAGTGCAGGCCGAGCACCCGGTCCGGGCGGGCGGTGGCGGCGGCGATCCGGGTCACCGAGAGCGCGGTGGTGCCGGTGGCGAACACCGTGCCGGCCGGGCAGATCCGGTCCAGCTCGGCGAAGACCTGCCGCTTCAGCTCCAGCTGCTCGGGGACCTCCTCGATCACCAGGTCCGCCTCGGCGGCCGCGTCCAGGGTGTGGCCGACGGTGAGCCGGGCGAGCAGCCCGGCCCGCTCCTCGGCGGTGAGCCGCTCCCGGGCCACCGCGTGCGCGGTGGACTCCTCGATCCGGGCCAGGGCCCGGGCGGCGGAGTTCTCGTCGGCCTCGATGCCGATCACCCGGCGGCCGCTCCTGGCGACCGCGACGGCGACGCCGGTGCCCATCGTGCCGAGTCCGACCACGGCGACCGTGGGAAAGGGACGCTCCATCTGTCCTGACTCCTTGTCATGGAAGGCCCGCGCGCGCTCCGGAGGGCGCGCCCCCGGAGGAGGGTCCGCGCGCGGTGCGGGGGATGACGGTTGCGGCCACCGCGCAGCCGCCGGTCCGCTCCGGCGGTGCTGCGGGTGTGCCGTGGTACTCAGGCGCTCGGGGTGAAGGAAGCGGCTCTGAACACAGAGGAGAGAAATCCGGCTCCGGCCGCGATCCGCGGCACCGGCCGGTGAACGAACGCACCGTCGTCCGCCGTCGGCCCCGCGGTTCCCGGCGCGGCGGACGGCGCCCCGCCGGTGCGGCTCCCGAAGCCCGGCAGTGGTGCGTGCCGACACTGTAGCGAAGTTACCAATCAGTAGGAAGGGGGTGGGCGGTCGGAGTTCCGCTGCTCACGGCCGGGTGATCACCCGTGCGGGTGAGGACGGTGGACGGACGTCCGTTCGGACCACCCGATAGGGGAGTTACGCGGCCCGGCGGCGCTGGGCAGCATGGGGGCATGACCACTGGAACCGTTGCCACGGACCGACCCGAGCCCACCGCCGGGTCCGCCGCGGGGCCCGCCCCCGGCCCGGCCGGGCAGGTCGACGCCGGCGCCGGCACCGTGCTGCCGCCGCGGGCGGACCGGGCCGAGCGCGGCGAGCGCGCGCAGGCCGCCGCCGACCGGCTGCGGGGCTCCGGGGTCGAGGCGGTCGCCGTCACCTGGGTGGACAACGCGGGCATCGCCCGGGTCAAGGCGGTGCCGCTCGGCGGCCTGGTGCACGCGGCGCAGTGGGGCGTCGGCGCGGCCCCCTGCTTCGACGTCTTCCTCGCCGACGACTCGATCGTCACCAGCCGGCTGATCGGCGGCCCCACCGGCGACCTCCGGCTCTACCCCGACGTCGAGCGGGTCGTCCCGCTCGCCGCCCAGCCCGGCTGGGCCTGGGCCCCGGGGGACCGCTACACCCAGGGCGGCGCCCCGCACCCCGGGTGCCAGCGGCTCTTCGCCCGCCGGGCGGTGGCCGCCGCGGCCGAGCAGGGCCTGGCCCTCAAGGCCGGGATCGAGATCGAGTGGGTGGTCGCGCTGGCCGGCCCGGAGGGGGAGGAGCCCCGCTACCCGACGGCCGGCCCGGCCTACGGCATGCAGCGGCTCACCGACCTCTCCGACTACCTGCGCGACGTGCTCCGCGCCCTCGGCGAGCAGGGCCTGACCGTGCTCCAGATCCACCCCGAGTACGCGCCCGGGCAGTTCGAGGTCTCGGTCGCCCCGGAGGGCCCGGTCGAGGCCGCCGACACCTCGGTGCTGGTCCGGCACACCGTCCGCGCCGTATCCGCCCGGCACGGCCTGCGGGCCTCCTTCGCCCCGGCGGTCGAGGCCGGCGGGGTCGGCAACGGCGGCCACCTCCACCTCAGCCTCTGGCGCGAGGGGCACAACCTCGCGCACGGCGGCCCCGGCCCGCACGGGCTGACCGCCGAGGCGGAGGGCTTCCTGGCCGGGGTGCTCGGCGCGCTGCCCGAGCTGCTGGTGCTCGGCTGCTCCAGCCCGGCCGGCTATCTGCGGCTGGTCCCCTCGCACTGGGCCGGGGCCTACCAGTGCTGGGGCCTGGAGAATCGCGAGGCCGCGCTCCGCCTGGTCACCGGTTCCACCGGCGAGCGGTCCTCCGCCGCCAACGCCGAGATCAAGTGCTTCGACGCCACCGCCAACCCCTACCTGGCGGTCGGCGCGGTGATCGCCGCCGGCCTCGCCGGGCGGGAGCAGCGGCTCGCGCTGCCGCCGGAGTTCACCGGGGACCCGTCCCTGGCCGAGCCCGGCACCGTCCCCCGGCTGCCGGCCGGCCCGGCCGAGGCGCTCGCCGCCTATCGGGGCTCCGCCGTGCTCCGGGAGGCGCTCGGCGAGCCGCTGTTCGAAGCGGTGCTGGCCGTCCGGCAGGCCGAGGCCGAGCAGTACGCCGACGCGACGCCCGAGCGGCTGGCCGCCGCCACCCGCTGGCGGTACTGACCGGTGGCCCCGGTTGGCGTCCCCGCGCTGGTCGACCACCACTGCCACAGCGTGGTGACGGCCGAGCTCGACGACGACGCCCTGGCGGGGCTGCTCACCGAGTCCGACCGCCCGCCCGCGCCCGGCACCTCGCCCTTCGACAGCGCGCTCGGCCTCGCCGTCCGCCGCTGGTGCCCGCCCGCGCTCGGGCTGCCCGCGCACGCGCCGGCCGAGGAGTACCTGGCCCGGCGGCGCGAGCTGGGCGCCCCGGAGGCCACCCGCCGGCTGCTGGCCGCCGCCGGCCTGGACACCTGCCTGGTGGACACCGGGCTGACCGGGGCCGCCGGCCGTCCGCTGCTGCCGCTCGACGGTTTCGCCGCGGCCGCCGGCGCCCGGGTGCGCGAGGTGGTCCGGCTGGAGCCGATCGCCGAGGCCGTCGACGCCCCGCCCGGAGACTGGGCGCGGGCGGTGCGCGCGGCGCTGGCCGCCGCGGCCGCCGGCGCCGTCGCGGTCAAGTCGGTGGTGGCCTACCGGGCCGGCCTCGCGGTGCCCGCGCGGCGCCCCTCGCCGGCCGAGGTGACGGCGGCCGCCGCCGCCCGGCAGCGCGCCGGGGGCGGCCGGCTGACCGACCCGGTCCTGCTGCACGAGCTGCTCCACACCGCCCTGGAGGTCTGCGCCGGGCTGCGGCTGCCGCTCCAGCTGCACACCGGCTTCGGCGATCCCGACGTCACCCTGCACCGGGCCGACCCGTCGCTGCTCGCCGACTTCGTCCGGGCCGCCGAGCCGTCGGGCGTCCCGCTGGTGCTGCTGCACGGCTACCCGTACCACCGGCAGGCCGCCTGGCTGGCCCAGGCCTTCCCGCTGGTGTACACCGACCTCGGGCTGACCACCTCCTACGTCGGCCCGCGGGCGGCGGCGGTGCTCGGCGAGATGCTGGAGCTGGCGCCGTTCGGCAAGCTGCTCTTCTCCACCGACGGCTACGGCCTGCCGGAGCTCCACCTGGTCGGCGCGGCGCAGTTCCGCCACGGCCTGGGCACCCTGCTGGACGGCTGGCGGGCCGACGGCGCCTGCACCGCGGCCGACGCCGAGCGGCTGGCCCGTCTGGTGGCGGCCGACAATGCCCGCCGACTGTACGCGATCTGAGTATCCGCCGCGCCGCCGTGGCGGCCATCCGCCACTGGCCGCTTTCGGCCGCACCGGGTGCCTGTTCCCCCGTCGGTCCGGCTGACTAGGATCCCCGCCAGCGAGGTCTGCGTTTTTTCCGATCGTCCGACCGGTCACCCCTGCCCAGCAGGAGCGGAGTCATACCTTCCGCCGGTGGACGACTTGTGACGATTAGATGTCTACCTCTTGCGGATTGCAACACTTGTTCACTAGCGTCCCGATCATTCCAAGCGCATCTGCCATCCGCAGCTGCAGCATGACGACTCGGGAGGGCCAACCCCTATGAGTGTTCCTCGGATCAGCCGGACCCGGATCGCGGCGGTGGGCGTTGTCCTCGCCACCGCCGGAGCCCTCGCGCTCCCGGCCGGCAGCGCCTTCGCCGCCGGGGCGGAGACGACCACCGGTCCGCTGCTCAGCTACGTCGTCAACACCAAGGCCAACCACGGCCAGGTGCAGAAGGTCGAGACCGCGGTCAAGGCCCTCGGCGGCACCGTGGTCTACTCCTACGAGCAGATCGGCGTGGTGATCGCCCGCTCGACCGACACCCAGTTCGCCGCCAAGCTGCGCAAGGCGAAGGCTGTCGAGTCGGTCGGCGCCAGCCGCACCAAGGGCATCACCGCCTCCGAGGACAAGGTCGCCGAGGTCGCCGCCGCCCCGACCGCCGCCCCCGCCGCCGGCGAGGAGCCCTACTGGGCCAACCAGTGGGACATGCGCCAGATCGGTGTCGACAAGGCCCACAAGCTGTCCCTCGGCAGCAACAAGGTCACCGTCGGCGTGCTGGACTCCGGCATCGACGGCAAGCACGAGGACCTCGCCGCCAACATCGACGCCTCGCAGTCGGTCTCCTGCATCGACGGCGGCAAGCCGAACACCGCCTGGGACGCGTGGCAGCCGGGCGTCGACGGCGCCCACGGCACCCACGTGGCCGGCACCATCGCCGCCGCCAAGAACGGCAAGGGCATCGAGGGCATCGCCCCGAACGTCAAGCTCGCCGCGGTGAAGGTCGTCGACGACGGCGGCTTCATCTACCCGGAGTACGCCATCTGCGGCTTCGTCTGGGCCGGTGAGCACAAGTTCAAGGTCACGAACAACAGCTACTTCGTCGACCCGTGGATGTTCAACTGCCAGAACGACGCGGACCAGGCGGCGATCACCACCGCCGTCCGCCGCGCCGTCGAGTTCTCGCAGCGCAAGGGCGTCCTCAACGTCGCCGCCGCGGGCAACGAGAACATCGACCTGGCCCACAAGACCAAGGACGTCGCCAGCCCGGACGACACCACGCCGGTCGAGCGCCCGATCACCCAGGACTGCCTCAACCTGCCGACCGAGCTGGACGGCGTCGTCGCGGTCTCCTCCGTCGGTGTCAACGGCGACAAGTCGTACTACTCCAGCTACGGCAAGAACAAGGTCACCGTGGCCGCCCCCGGTGGCGACCGCCGCTACCAGATCCCGGACACCCCGGACAAGAACGGCCGCACGCTGTCGACCATCCCGGGCGGCCAGTACGGCTACATGCAGGGCACCTCGATGGCCTCCCCGCACGCCGCCGGTGTGCTCGCCCTGCTGGCCAGCACCTTCCCGTGGGCCAGCCCGGAGGAGCTGACCGAGCTGCTCACCAACCAGGCCGAGTCGCACGCGTGCCCGTCGGGCCCGTACAACCCGGGCGGCACCGGTGAGTTCGCGGCCACCTGCGAGGGTGGCGTGGACGACAACGGCTTCTACGGCGCGGGCATCATCAACGCCGAGAAGGCGGTCCAGTGGTGGCGCTGAGCCACGGCTGACCGGCTGCTGAACCCCTGAGTCGCCGAACGGGGGCGGGACACGAGTCCCGCCCCCGTTCGCGTTCCACCGTCTGCCCGCCCCCGTCCGGGGCCGGCCGGGGGCGGGTCCGGCGGGTCATTCGACGTGCTGCTCCCACACCGTCTCCACCGACGGCTTGCCGTGCAGGTCCGGCACCTCCCGCAGCCAGGCCGGCCGCCCGGCCCTGGTCCGCGCGGCCCGCCGCCCCTCCGCGTCGCGCAGCTGCTCGGGGGTGGAGAACCCCTCCGGCAGCCATTCGGCCGAGCGGGCCGCCCGCTCCGCCAGGTGCTCCACATAGGCCCGGCGCAGCTCCCCGACCGAGTCGAACCCCGGCTCGTCGGCCAGCCAGGCGTCCGGCACCAGAGCCACCACCTGCTCCAGCAGCCCGGCGGTGACCAGCGGCCCGAGCTCCTCGTCCGCCAGCCGCACGTCCGGGCGGTACCCGCCGAGGGCGTGGGCGCTCAGGTCGTAGCGCTTGCCGACCGAGGCCCCGGCCGCGGACCAGCGGTGGTGGAAGATCAGCGCGGCGCCGTTGTCGATCAGCCAGAGCCGGCCGTGCCAGACCATCAGGTTGGGGTTGTGCACCGTCCGGTCGACATTGCCGGTGAGCGCGTCCAGCCACACCACCCGGCCGGCCTCGGCCGCTCCGACGTCGATCATGCCGGGCCGGAAGTCGCGGGCGCCGGGCAGCAGGTCCATCCCGAGGTTGACGCCGCGGCTGGCCCGCAGGATGTCCTGGATCTCGCGGTCCGGCTCGTCCTCGGCCACCGCCGGGTCGAAGTCCACCAGCCGCAGCTCCGGCACCCGCAGGCCGAGCCGCCGGGCCAGCTCGCCGACGATCACCTCCGCCACCAGCGCCTTCCGGCCCTGGCCGGCCCCGGTGAACTTCACCACATAGGTACCCAGGTCGTCGGTCTCCACCACGCCGGGCACGGAACCGCCGGCCCGCAGCGGGTCGACGTAGCGCACTGCTGTCACCTGTTCGAGCACAACCGCCACCCTAACGTCCTCGTCCGAGCGGAGGCCGCCGCCCGGCTCACCCGGTCCGCTGTGATTGGCTTGCCGGTGAGCGACACCGGCCGGACGGAACCCGGCGCCGGACGACCGACGAAGGAGAGCAGGACCATGGGACAGGTGCAGGCCACCACCGAGCGGGTCTACGACGCGGCCCCCGAGCGGGTGTACGAGGCCCTGGCCGACTACCAGGTGATCCGCCCCAAGCTGCTGCCCGCGCAGTACAGCGAGTACGAGGTCCGGGTCGGCGGCACCGGAGCGGGCACCCAGGTGCACTGGAAGCTCCAGGCCACCGAGAAGCGGATCCGCGACTGCCTGCTCACCGTCTCCGCGCCGCGGCCGGACCAGCTGGTGGAGAAGGACGCCAACTCCAGCATGGTGGTCACCTGGACCGTCGCGGCGGCCGGCGAGGGCCGGACCAGGGTCACCGTCACGGCCACCTGGCAGGGCGCGACCGGTATCGGCGGCTTCTTCGAGCGGACCTTCGCGCCCAAGGGCCTGAACCGGATCCACGACGAGGTGCTCGCCAACCTGGCCGCCGAGGTGCGCTGAGCCGGAGCGCCCGGGCCGGGGCCCGCGCCCCGGCCCGCCCGCCCCGCCAACTCGACCAGGAATTCGAGGAGTTCGTCCACCCGTACGAGCGGCACGCCGTACGGGTGGACGCCCCGCCACCTCCGGGTGACGAGGGCCCCGCGGCACGGTGCGGCCACCCTAGGCTCGCCGCCGTGCATATGACGATCCTTCACATTTCCCAACCCGTCGACGGCGGCGTGGCCCGCGTCGTGGTCGACCTGGTCCGGGGTCAGCGCGAGGCCGGCCACCGGGTGCTGGTCGCCTGCCCGCGCGGCGGCCGGCTGGCCGAGGAGGCCGCGGCCGTCGGCGCGCTGGTCCAGGACTGGCCCGCCGACCGCTCGCCCGGCCCGGCCACCGCGGCCGAGGTCTGGCGGCTGCGCCGGATCGTCCGGGCCGCCGCGCCCGACATGCTCCATCTGCACAGCGCCAAGGCCGGGCTGGCCGGCCGGCTGGCCGTCCGCGGCGCGGTGCCCACGGTCTTCCAGCCGCACGCCTGGTCCTTCGCCGCCGTGGACGGCGCGCTGGCCGCCGCCACCCTGCGCTGGGAGCGGTACGCGACCCGCTGGGCGCACCGGCTGCTCTGCGTGTCGGTCCAGGAGCGGACCGACGGCATCGCGGCCGGACTGCACGCCGACTGGGCGGTGGTGCCCAACGGCGTGGACGTG
>NZ_JZWY01000447.1:0-3509 GCF_000966955.1 Streptomyces sp. NRRL S-495 | reverse complement strand
GCCCAACGGCGTGGACGTGCGCCACTACGCGCCCGCCGACCGTCGGGCCGCCCGGATCGCGCTCGGCCTGGAGCTCGACGCCCCGCTCGCGGTCTGCGTGGGCCGGCTCTGCCGCCAGAAGGGCCAGGACGTGCTGCTCGCCGCCTGGCCGGAGGTGCGGCGCCGGGTGCCGGCCGCCCGGCTGGCGCTGGTCGGCGGCGGACCGGAGGAGGCCCGGCTGGCCGCGACGGTCCGGGAGGGCGCCGAGCCGTCCCGGGTCCGGCTGGTGGGGGACGTCGCGGACCCCCGGCCGTGGCTGGCGGCGGCCGATCTGGTGGTGCTGCCCTCGCGCTGGGAGGGCATGGCGCTGGCCCCCCTGGAGGCGATGGCCTCCGGGCGTCCGGTGCTGCTGACCGACGTGCCGGGCGCGCGGGAGTGCCTGCCGCCGGTCGAACGCGCGTCCGCCGTGGTGCCGCCCGGCGATGTGGACGCGCTCGTCACCCGAATGGCCGAGGCGTTGTCCGATCCGATCGAGTGCGAGCGGCGCGGTCTGCGCCTGCGCGAGCACGCCGCGGCTCGCCATGATGTTCGCTCGGTGGTCGAACAGGTGGACGCGCTCTACCGCGACCTGCTGGGTGCCGGTCCGGCGGCCGGGCGACGCCGCGCCCGTGTCCCGCAGCGGATCTGATCGTTTCACATGCCGTGAATGCCCCGCCGATCCGGCGCCGTCGTATTCGCACCCTCAGCCGGTTGTGGATGAGGGGTGAAATCAGAAATACCTATTAATGGGCGGCTGGAATGAAAAGGCAAGTCAACTTCCAGCATTCAAGCCAGCGTTCGGTAACGTCTGATTTTGCCTGCTTCGTTTCGATTTCACGCCGGCAATTCGCGAGGAAATCGAAAGCCGCCAGCGGCAGCAGGTGCTGTCAGGACCGCGCCCACCGGGCCGGGACGGCCGCTCCGGGCCAACCGGTGCCGGGCCGCCGTCACCCCGGGCACACAGCAGGGGAGTTCGTGCGCTGATGACCATTGACCACGACAGCGTGCCAAGGCCCGGGCGGTCCCTGTCAGGCCCGCCCCGGCCCGCCACCGGGCTGCTCGACCGCCCGGCACGCTCCGCCCAGACCCGCAGCGCCGCCCCGGCCCGCCGGCACCGCCGCCCGGTCCGCGCCCGGCTCGCCCTGCCCGTCACCCTGGTCGCCGTCGACGCCCTCGCCCTCTGCACCGCCACCGGGGTCGCCAACCGCGCCCTCGACCCAGCCGTCCGGGTGGCACCCCTGCTCGGCGTCGCCGCCCTGCTGCCCCTGCTGCTCCTGCTCAACCTGGCCGGCGGCCTCTACCGCACCCGCCTCACCCTCTCCGTCCTCGACGAGCTGCCCGCCCTCACCGCGCGGGCGCTCGTCGCCTCCGCCTTCGCCATCAGCCTCGCCGGCTGCCTCGAAGGCCACTGGCCCGACACCGGCCCCGCCACCCCGGCCCGGCTGATCGTCCTCCTCGGCACCCAGCTGCTGCTCGCCGTCTGCGGCCGCGCCCTGCTCTACCACCTGGTGCGCCGGATCCGCCGCAGCCGCCCCAGCCCCGTCCTGGTGCTCGGCGCCGGCCGGCTCGGCCGCCGCGTCGCCGCCGCCCTCAACGAACGCGGCGAGTACGGGATGCGCCCGATCGGCTTCCTCGACCCCGACCCGCCGCTGCTCGCCGGCGACACCGACCTGCCCGTGCTCGGCGGCCGCGAAGTACTCGAACGCGAGGTCCGCCGCCACCGCGTCCACCACGTGGTCGCCACCGCCGGCGCCGCCGACGAGGCCGAGACCGCCGCCGCCCTGCGCGACGCCGCCCGCCTCGGCTGCCAGGTCTGGCTGGTCCCCGCACTGCGCGAGTACGGCTCCGTCGCCGCCGGACGCCTCACCGGCGCCGACCACCTCTGGGGCTTCCCCTGCGTCCGGGTCGGCCGCGCCGCGACCCGCCGCCCCGGCTGGGCCGTCAAGCGGACCCTGGACGTCACCGCCGCCGCGACCGGCCTGCTGCTGCTCGGCCCCGTACTCGCCCTCTGCGCGCTCGCCGTCCGCTTCGACACCGGCCCCGGCGTCCTCTTCCGCCAGCAGCGCACCGGCCTCGACGGCCGGGTCTTCACCGTCCTCAAGTTCCGCACCCTGCGGCCCAGCAACGAGCACGAGTCCGCCACCCGCTGGAACATCTCCCAGGACCACCGGATGGGCGCCGTCGGCCGGCTGATGCGCCGCAGCTCCCTCGACGAACTCCCGCAGCTGTGGAACGTGCTCCGCGGCGACATGAGCCTCGTCGGCCCCCGCCCCGAACGCCCCTACTTCGTCATGCGGTTCAGCCAGGCCTACCCCGAGTACGCGGACCGCCACCGCGTCCCCGTCGGCCTCACCGGCCTCGCCCAGGTCAACGGCCTGCGCGGCGACACCTCGATCGAGGACCGGGCCCGCTTCGACAACCGCTACATCGAGAGCTGGAGCCTCTGGCAGGACGTCAAGATCCTGTGCCGCACCGCGGCCCTCATGCTCCACCCGGACGGGAGCTGATCAACGCCGTGGCCCTGACCCTCGCCGCACCACCGCACCCCGCCCGGCTGTTACGGCGTGCGGGCGGCGTCCTCCAGGAACGCCCCGGCCTGCTGGCCGCCGCCACCGTGCTGCTGGTCTGCGTCCCCACCGGGGAGAAGGACGTCGCCGCCGCCGTCCACGTCACCGCCGCCGACCTCGCCTCGCTCGCCCTGGTCGCCCTCACCGCCGTCAACCTGCTGCGCGGCCGCACCCCCGCCATCGGCCGCGCCGACGCCGTCCGCTTCGGCGCGATCGTGACCGCCGCCGCCGTCGCCACCGTCGGCTCCATCGACCCCGCGACCAGCCTCACCGGCTTCGTCCGGCTCACCCAGGTGTTCGTGCTCGTCCCCGCCGCCGTGCTCTGCTCCCTGCGCGACCGCACCGACCAGCGCCTCGTGCTCGGCTCCTTCGTCGCCGCCGCACTGATCCAGGGCGTCGTCGGCGTCCACCAGTTCCTCACCGGCACCGGCGCCTCCTACACCGGCCGCCCGATCCGCGCCGTCGGCACCTTCGGCGCCCTCGACATCATGGCGATGTCCACCGTCGTCGCCTACGGCCTGCTCGCCGCCCTCGCCCTCGCCCTCGGCGAACGCGGACCCGACGGCGACCCCAGGCTGCGCCGCGCCATGTTCGCCGCCGCCGCCTTCCTCGCCCTCCCGCTCGCGGTCTCCTTCAGCCGCGGCAGCTGGATCGCCACCGCCGCCGCCGCCACCGTCCTGCTGCTGCGCGCCGACGCCAGGCTCGCCGTCCGCGGCGCCCTGCTCGGCGCCGCCGCCGTCGTCGTCCTGGTCGGCGGACTCGGCCTCGGCGGCTCCGGCGTCACCGACCGGCTCAGCTCCATCGGCTCCGTCTCCGCCGCCCCCGACCAGTCGGTCTCCGACCGCTACGACCTGTGGGCCACCGCCGGCCGGATCTGGCAGGACCACCCCGTCTCCGGCGCCGGCCCCAAAGCCTTCCAGCAAC
>NZ_JZWY01000446.1:0-327 GCF_000966955.1 Streptomyces sp. NRRL S-495 | reverse complement strand
CCCAAAGCCTTCCAGCAACTGCGCGACAGCCACGCCCCGCTCCGGCTCTCCTCCGGCAGCGACGCCGCCGACGCCACCATCGGCTTCCAGCGCGAACCACTGCTCTCCCCGCACAACATGTACTTCCTGGTACTCAGCGAACAGGGCCTGATCGGCATCGTCGCCTACGGCCTGCTCTTCCTCGGCCTCCTCCTCGGCTGCCTGCGCCACGCCCGCGGCCGCGGCCCCGCCCTGGCCGCCCTCGCCCTGCTCACCTGGGTCCTGATCGACTTCCTCTACGCCGACATCGGCGGCACCACCACGGTGCTGACCTCGATCGTCCTCGGC
>NZ_JZWY01000445.1:0-786 GCF_000966955.1 Streptomyces sp. NRRL S-495 | reverse complement strand
TGACCTCGATCGTCCTCGGCCTCGCCGCCCGCGCGGCCCGACCCCCGACGGGCACGCCATGACGACGGACCAACCGACGGTCGTGCCCACCACCCTGCCGGCCCCCCGCCCCGCCCCGCCCGGACCGGGACCGGCCGCCGCCCCGCGCGGCCGCTTCCTCGCCAGGGCCTTCGGCGTCACCGCCGTCCTCAGCGCCGCCGGCTCCGCCCTCGGACTGCTGCGCGACCTCCTGCTCGCCCGCTACTTCGGCGCCAATCAGGGCACCGACGCCTTCCTGGTCGCCTGGACCGTCCCCGAGACCGCAGCACCCCTGCTGATCGAGGACGCCATGTCCTTCCTCATGGTGCCCGCCTTCGCCCTCGCCCTGGTCCTCCGCGAGGAACGCCCCGACGGCCCCGACCCCGTCCGCCAGGTCGTCCGGGCCACCCTGCCCTGGCTGCTCCTCGCCCTCACCACCCTCTCCCTCGGCGCCGCCCTCGGCGCCCCCCAACTCGTCGACCTGCTCGCCCCCGGCCTCGCCGACCCCCGACTCGCCGTCACCTGCACCCGGATCACCGCGATCACCGTGCTGCCGTTCGGCGTCGCCGGCTACCTCGCCGCCGCCCTGCGCGCCCACCACCGCTTCACCGCCCCGGCCGGCATCTACGTCGCCTACAACCTCGGCATCCTGGTCGTCCTGCTCAGCTGCCACGCCCTGTGGGGCGTGCGCTCCGCCGCGATCGGCGTCGCCCTCGGCAGCCTCCTCATGGCCGGCCTGCTGATCGGCCCCTTCCTGCGCGCCCTGCG
>NZ_JZWY01000444.1:0-3437 GCF_000966955.1 Streptomyces sp. NRRL S-495 | reverse complement strand
CACCGGCCCCGGCCGCGCCGCCCGCGGCCGCCGCTCCCGCAACGCCCTGGTCCTGATCCCGCTCGCCCTGCTCCCCGTCGGCGCGTTCACCCTCACCCGCCAGGCCCAGGTCTTCATCGAGCGCTACCTCGGCTCGGGACTGCCGCCCGGCACCATCTCCCACCTCAACTACGCCGCCAAGGTCTCCCAGCTCGCCATGACCGCCGGCATCCTGATCTGCACCGTCACCTTCCCCCTGGTCGCCCGGGCCCTCGCCGCCGGAGACCTCACCGCCGCCCGCGACCGGGTCGAGAAGGACCTCGGCCAGGCGGCGGCCGTCGTCCTCCTCGGCACCGCCTTCCTGATGGCCTGCGCCCCCTCCGTGGTCGCCCTGCTCTTCGAACGCGGCGCCTTCGGCCCCCGGGACACCGCCGCCACCGCCGCCGTCATCCGGGTCTACAGCTTCGGCCTGCTCGCCCAGGCACTGATCGGCGTGATGATCCGCCCCTACTTCTCGCTGCGCCCGGCGGTCCGCCGGGCCGGCGACCCCAGCCCCGAGGACGGCGGCCGCCGACTGCTCGACTGGTACCCGGCCGCCGCGATGGCCCTCGGCCTCGTCGTCACCGTCACCGTCGGCCTGCTCGCCACCCCCCGCTTCGGCGCCCTCGGCCTGGCCGCCGGCAACGCGGCCGGCATCACCGCCGCCGCCGCGCTGCTGCTGCGCGGCCTCGTCCTGCGCGGCATCCCGCTGCGCCTGCGACGGGTCATCGGCGGCCAGGCCCGGCTGCTCGCCGCCGCGGCGGGCGCCGCCGCCCTCGGCATGCCGGTGGCCGGCCTCACCGCCGACCCGCTGCTCTCCACCGTCCTCGGCGGCCTCACCGTCGCGCTGGCCTTCGCCGCCCTGGGCACCGGTCTCGGCGCCCACGAGGTGCGCGGCCCGGTCCGCGCCGCCGTCCGGGTCCTGGGACCGGTCCCCGACCCGTCACCTGTCGCCGATGAAGGGAACCCTCCTCATGGACGCTGAACGGGGAACCGTCCGGTCGGCCCCGCCGGGCGTACGCCGCCCGGCCGCGCCGACGGCCGGCGGCCGGCGCACCGACGCGCCGCACACCGAAGCCCCGCGCGCCGCTGTGCCGCTCACCGAAGCCCCGCGCACCGACGCGCCGCACCCCGGCACCCGTCGACCACCGGCCCGGCTGCCCAGGAGCCGGCGCCCGCTCGCCGACCTCCCCGCCACCGGGACCACCTCGCCGTGGATCCTGATGTACCACTCGGTGGCCGTCGAGAAGGAGGACCCGTACCGGCTCACCGTCAGCCCCGAACGGTTCGCCGAGCAGATCGCCTGGCTGCACCGGCGCGGCAAGCGCGGCGTCTCGGTCCGCGAACTGATGCGGGCCCGGGCGGCCGGACGGGCCGACCGGCTGGTCGGGCTGAGCTTCGACGACGGCTACGCGGACTTCGCCCGCCACGCCGTACCGATCCTCCAGGCCTACGGCTTCACCGCCACCGCCTACGTCGTCGCCGACCTGCTCGGCCGCGCCAACGACTGGGACACCGAAGGCCCCCGGAAGACCCTGCTCACCGTGCAGGAGGTCACCGACCTCGCCGCCGCCGGCTGGGAGATCGGCTCGCACGGCCTCGGCCACCAGGCCCTGCCCGGACTGCCCGCCGAGGTACTGGCCGCCCAGACCCGGGACAGCCGGCGGCTCCTGGAGGAGGTCGTCGGCGGCCCCGTCACCGGCTTCTGCTACCCCTACGGCGCCGTCGACCTCGCCGCCACCCTGGCCGTCCGCGACGCCGGCTACGACTACGCCTGCGCCATCGCGCACTCCCCGCTCACCGGCCGGTACGCGCTGCCCCGCTGCTACGTCGGCGACCGCGACGGCGCCTGGCGGCTGCGGGCCAAACGCGGCCGCCACCGCCTGCGCGACACCGTCACCGAACTCCGCCGCCACCGCCTCGCCACCCGCGCCGGGCACCTCCGGAGGGTGCCGTGAGGATCCTGCACATCGTCACCGGCCTCGCCTCCGGCGGCGCCGAACGCCAGCTCCACCTGCTGCTCCGCCACCTGCCGGCCCACCAGCAGTGCGAGGTCCTCGCCCTGACCAACCCCGGCACCGTGGCCACCGCGCTGCGCGCCGACGGCGTCACCGTCCACCACCTCGGCATGCGCGGCAACCGGGACCTCGGCGCACTTCCCCGGCTGGCCCGCCTGGTCCGGGCCGGCCGCTACGACGTGGTGCACACCCACCTCTACCGGGCCGGACTCTACGGACGGCTCGCCGCCCGGCTGGCCGGCGTCCGGGCCGTGGTCGCCACCGAGCACTCGCTGCACGCCGGAGTGATCGAGGGCCGCCCGGTCACCCGCGGCGTCAAGGGCCTCTACCTGGCCGCCGAACGCCTCGGCACCACCACCGTCGCGGTGTCCCGGCAGGTCGCCCAGACCCTGCACGCCTGGGGCGTACCGCCGGCCAGGGTCGAACTGATCCCGAACGGCATCGACGCCGCCCGCTACCACCACCCGCCCGCCGACCGGGCCGGCACCCGCGCCCGGCTGCGCGCCGAACTCGGCCTGCCGCAGGACAGCTGGGTGATCGGCGGGATCGGCCGGCTCGTCCCCGGCAAGCGCTTCGCCGTCCTGCTGGAAGCGCTCGCCGGACTGGACGGCGCGGCCCGGCTGGTGCTGATCGGCGAAGGCCCCGAACGCGCCGCCCTGGAGCGCCGGGCCGACGAACTCGGCGTCCGCGACCGCCTGGTGCTGACCGGCGAACGCGACGACGTCCCCGAACTGCTCACCGCGCTGGACGTGCTCGCCGCCCCCTCCACCGAGGAGACCTTCGGCCTCGGTGTGCTGGAGGGGCTCGCGGCCGGCCTGCCGGTGCGCCACAGCGCCTGCCCGGCCCTGGACGAACTGCCGCCCAGCGCCGCCCCGCAGGCCCGCCGGATCCCCTCCGAGGCGGCCGCCTACACGGCCGCGCTGCGCGACCTGCGCCACCTCGACGACCTCGGCACCGACCCGCTGCCCAGGCCGCCCGCGGTCGGCCACTACGACATCGTCCGGGTCGCCGCCGACCTCGGTGCGCTCTACGACCGGCTGGCCCGGGCTTGAGCCGGCAGCACCCCCGCAGACACCGGGCCGCCGGCCGGGCGGCCCTCATAGCCAAGGAGTCCCCATGAGCGAATCGCGCCGTAGCGCCCGTCGGCTCGTCGGCCGATGGTGGCCGATGGCCCTCGCGGTGCCGCTGGGCGCCGCCGCCGGCGCCGGGTACGCCGTCGTCGCCCACCCCTCGTACGCCGCCAACTCCTATGTGATCGTGGTGCCCGACGTCCAGGGCCAGGCCGCCACCGCGGTCAACTTCGCCCAGGCGTACGGGCGGCTGGCCGGCCAGCCGCAGGTGCTCGCGGCGGCCGCCGCCGAGAGCGGGCACAGCCGCGGCGAGCTGGAGGCCCTGGTGCAC
>NZ_JZWY01000443.1:0-1761 GCF_000966955.1 Streptomyces sp. NRRL S-495 | reverse complement strand
GAGCTGGAGGCCCTGGTGCACGGCACCACCTCGCCGGACGCCCCGATGATCGAGATCACCGGCACCGGCGCCGAGCCCGGGGAGGCCGTCCGGGCGGCGGACGCGGTGGCCCGCTCGCTGGTGGCGTTCGCCAACGGCAGCAGCAAGGAGACCGGCGTCCGCCTGGTCCCGATGGCTGGCGCCGCCGAGCCCGACCGGCCGACCACGCCCTCCGGCAAGCTGGACGTCGCGGTCGGCGGCGCGGCCGGGGTGCTGATCGGCGCGCTGGTGATGATGACCCGCCGCCGGGGCACCGGGACCCCCGCCGAGGAGGCGCCCGCCGCGGCCGGTCCTGCGACCACCCCGCGCCCGCGCGCCGCCGAGCCGGACCCCGACCCCGTCGACCCGGCCGGGCCGGCGAAGGCCGAGGTGGTGAAGTCCGGGTCCGCCAAGTCCGAGGCCGCGAAGCCCGACACCGCGAAGCCCGACCCGGCGAAGGCCGAGCCCGCCGCGGCGAAGGCAGGAGCCAGGAACGGGGCACGGTCCGACGCACGGGCCGAGGCGACGGCAGGGGGCGGACGATGAGCACCGAGGCCGTCACCCCCACCGCGGGCCTCCCCGCCCAGGCCCGCTCGCCCCGCTGGACCACCGAGCTGCGCCGCGAGGACGACGCCCTCGACACCCTCGCCGAGGAGTGGGACGACCTGGCCGCCCGCTGCCGCACCGCCACCGCCTTCCAGACCTCGGTCTGGCAGCGCTCCTGGTGGCGCCACTACGGCCGCCCCGGCGCCCTGGTGGTGCTGCTGGTGCGCCGCGAGGGCCTGCTCGTCGGCGCGGGCGCGTTCCGCCGGCGCGGCGGCCCGCTCGGCGGACTGACCGGCCTCGGCGCCGGACTGATCGACTTCACCGACATCCTGCTCGACGACGCCTGCGCCGACCGGGCCGCCGCCGAGTTCGCCGCGGCCCTCCCGCTCACCCGCCCCTGGCACAGCCTGGAACTGCGCGAGGTCCACCCGGAGGCGGCCGTCCAGCGGGTCTTCGAGCACTGGCGCGGCCGGCGCCACCGCTTCGCCGACTCGATCTGCCAGTACCTGCCCGCCGTCCCGATGGACCAACTCCTCAAGCGGCTGCCGGGGAAGACCGCCCAGCGCAGCCGGGTCAAGCAACGCAAGATCGCCGAATCCGGCGTCGAGGTGCGGTCGACCACTCCGGAGGAGGTCCCGGAGGCGCTGGAGGCGCTGCTGCGACTGCACTTCGTCCAGTGGGAGGAGCGCGGGGTGACGCCGGAGCACCGCACCGAGCGGTTCTCCCGGCACCTCGCCGAGTCCACCGCGGCGCTGGTCGCCTCCGGCGGCGCGGCCGTGCACCGGTTCTGGCTGGACGGCGAGCTGCTGGCGGTCAACCTGGTGCTGCTCTGCCCCTCCTACAGCGGCCTCTACCTGTACGGCGCGCACCCCCGGCTGCGGGAGCGGCTGGACATCGCCGGCCTGCTGTTCGGCGCCGCGCTGGACGAGACGCTGGCGGCGGGGATCCCGGTGATAAGCCTGCTGCGCGGCCAGGAGGCGTACAAGCAGCGCTGGCGCCCGGACCGACTGCCGAACCAGCGGCTGCTGTTCGGCCCGCGCGGTCCGGCCCCGGCGGCCGCGGCCCGGGGCGGCGCGGTCCGCGCCCGGCGGGCGACGGTCCACCTGCTCACCACCCGGATGCCGCGGCTCAAGGAGGCGCTGGCCGCCCGCCGCCGCAGCTGACCGCCCGCCCCGCTACCACCAGGGCCACCAGTGT
>NZ_JZWY01000439.1:0-1659 GCF_000966955.1 Streptomyces sp. NRRL S-495 | reverse complement strand
CCCGCCGACACCGGCGGCCAGGCAGGCGATGGTGGTGCGGAGCATGTTCACCCACGGGTCGCGGGCGGTCATCATCACGTCGGAGGTGACGGCGTGCTGGCGCTGCGCCGAGGCGGCCGGGGTGGCGCCGGAGGCTTCGGCCACCCGGGCCCAGAGCCGGCGCGCGGCGCGGAGCTTGGCGATCGTCAGGAACTGGTCGGCGTCCGCCGCGTAGCGGAACTCCAGCTGGCCGAGCGCGGCGTCCACGGAGAGGCCGGCGGCGGTGAGCGTGCGCAGGTAGGCGACGCCGGTGGCCACCGAGGCGCCCAGCTCCTGGGCGGGCGAGGCGCCGGCCCCGTGGTACGGCAGGGCGTCGACGGCCAGCGCGCGGATGCCGGGGAAGCCCTCGGCGCAGCGGGTGGCGAGCGCGGCGGCCTCGGCGAGCAGGGCGTCGGTGCGCGCGGCGTCGCCGGTGCGGGCCTGGAGGCCGAGCGGGTCGGCGCCCAGGGTGGCGACGGCGGAGCCGGGGGAGACCTCGCGCTCCCGGTACAGCGCGAACAACTGCTCGGCGGCGGCGGGGAACTCGGCCCCCGCGTCGAGGACCACGCCGGCCAGGTCGAGGTAGACGCCGGTGAGCGCCTCGCCCAGCGCGGTGACCGGCAGCCC
Organism: Streptomyces sp. NRRL S-495; assembly: GCF_000966955.1. Classification (NCBI taxonomy): domain Bacteria; kingdom Bacillati; phylum Actinomycetota; class Actinomycetes; order Kitasatosporales; family Streptomycetaceae; genus Streptomyces; species Streptomyces sp. NRRL S-495. The sequence goes on along the minus strand of NZ_JZWY01000439.1, from coordinate 1,014 downwards.
CGTCCCGCCGAGCTCCAGCCAGAGCGAACCGCCGCCGTGCTCCAGGTCGGCCAGCGCGGCCTGGTTGGTGCGGCGCGGATCGGGGTCGCTGTGCCGCTGGCGAACGTCCCAGCCCGAGACCGAGGCGCCCTGCGGCCGGGCGCCGCGCACGAACGGCGGGAAGCCGGGGAGTCCGGGGTCGGCCGGGGCGTCCTCGGCGGTGTACAGCGGGCGGGCGCGCAGCCCGTCCTGGAGCGCGGTACCGAGCGCGTGCTCGGCCGCGGCGCCGTCCTCGGGCTGCGCCCCCGCCTTGCGGAGCACACCCTCGACGAGGGTCTGCCCCTGCTCGCGGTGGGCGGCCGGGAACTCGGCGGCCAGGGGAAGCCCTTCGGGCGGGACCGTCATGCCCCGCAGGTTAGCGCCCGTGCGCGGGGGCGCAGGAGAGGCGAAGGGTGTGACCTTGCCCTCTCTGTGCACTCTGTTGCACTACCGGTGCCGCCGGGCGCGCGCGAGGGGGGGTGCGGGAGGCGGTGCGGGCCGGGTGGTGAGCGGGCGGCATGTGGGCGGGTCGGGGGCTGTGTGCGGGCGGCTTGCGCAAGCCCGGCGGTCATCTACTAAGTTACTTGGTAGAACGTGGGTGGAGGGCGTCGCACCCCCGGCGCGCCGGCCTGCCCGTTCACCCGCCCGAGTTCGCCCCGCTGGGTCCGTTCAGTCCGTTCGCCCCGTTCGCCCCGTTCGGTCCTTTCGGTCCGATCCTCACCCCTTCTCGCCGCCAGGAGACCGCCACCATGGGAAAGCGCCGCAAGCCCAGCCCGCCCGGCCGGGCCCGTCTGGCGGTCCTCACGACCGCGATGGCCGGTGGCGTCGTGCTCACCGCAGGACCCGCCCAGGCCGAGCCGGCACCGGGCCTCGCCGCCGTGAAGGAGGAGGTCGACCGGCTCAACGAGGAGGCCGAGCAGTCGATCGAGCGCTACAACGGCTTCCAGGAGAAGCAGCAGAAGCTCCAGGGCGAGGCGGGCCGGATCCAGGAGAAGG
>NZ_JZWY01000438.1:0-21700 GCF_000966955.1 Streptomyces sp. NRRL S-495 | reverse complement strand
CAACGGCTTCCAGGAGAAGCAGCAGAAGCTCCAGGGCGAGGCGGGCCGGATCCAGGAGAAGGTGGCCCGGGGCCAGGACGCGATGAACGAGCTGCGCACCCAGCTCGGCGGCATCGCGGCCGAGCAGTACCGCAACGGCGGCATCGACCCGTCCGTCCAGCTGATGCTCGACTCCGACCCCGGCGCCTACCTGGCCCGGGCCGCCGCCCAGAACCAGGTCGTCGACTCGCAGGCGGCCCTGCTCCGCCAGGCCCTGGCCGAGCAGCGCCGACTCGACCAGGACCGCGCCGAGGCCACCGCCACCCTCGCCCAGCTCGACGGGGCGGCCGTCGCGCTCGCGGGCGAGAAGAAGGCGGTCCAGGAGAAGCTGGCCAAGGCCCAGGCGCTGCTCAACAAGCTGAGCGCCGCCGACCGGGCCAAGGTCAACGCCCAGGAGGCCGCCGCCACCCGGGCCTCGCGCTCCGCCGCCGAGCGGCCGGCTTACACGGGACCCGCCACCGGGCGGGCCGCCGCCGTCGTGCAGTTCGCGTACTCCCAGCTCGGCAAGCCGTACGTCTGGGGCGCCACCGGCCCGTCCGGCTACGACTGCTCCGGCCTCACCGGCGCCGCCTACCGCGCGGCCGGGGTCCAGCTGCCGCGCGTCTCCCAGGCCCAGTGGAACGCCGGCGCCCGCATCGCCCGCGCCGACCTGCAGCCGGGCGACCTGGTCTTCTTCTACGGCGACCTGCACCACGTCGGCCTCTACATCGGCGACGGGAAGATGATCCACGCCCCGCGCACGGGGAAGAACGTGGAGGTCCTCCCGATCGACGCCATGCCCTACGTCGGCGCCGTCCGGCCGTGAGCGGCGCCGTCCGGCCGTGACCGGTGCCGTCCGGCCGTAACCGGCGCAAAGGCCGGGCGGAGGCGTCGGCCGCTGTCAGTCGACGATCAGCAGGCTGGCGCCGTTCGGCGCGCTGGAGCGGTGGGCCTCCGCGTCGTCGGCCACCTGGTAGCTGCCGCCCCGGCCGGTGACCACGACGCGGCCGTCGTCGAGGGTGGTGACGAGCTCGCCCTCCAGGACGAACAGCACGTGGCCCTTGCGGCACCAGTGGTCCGCGACGTAGCCGGGGCTGTAGTCCACCCGGCGGACCCGGACCTCGCCGAACTGCTGCACGCGGCTGGTCACTTCCCCGCTCTCGCCCGGCTTGCGGTCCTCGTCGACCTGGTTCCAGTCGGTGGCGGTGAAGGGGAAACCGGTGAGATTCATGCGGTCACCCTAGTCACACCGGACGCGGCCGGGCCCTCCCGGTGTCACGGGTGCGGGGCGCAGGCCAGCAGGTAGGGGAGCAGCGGGGCGGCGAGGGCGGCCAGCCGGTAGGCCGGGGCCGGGGGCGCGGTGGTCCGGGCGAGGCGCTGGACGCGGGCGAGCACGCCGGTGGACGCGGCGGCGAGGCCGGCCGGTCCGGCCCCGGTCCCGGCGGTGGCCAGGGCGTAGAGCGCGCCCGCGAGTTCGCCGGGGGTGACCCGGGCGAGCGCGGCGTCGTCGGCCGCCATCTCCAGCAGCAGCGCCACCTCCGCCCGCCCGAGCCGGGCCAGCGGGAGCCGGCCGAGGAGGAGCGCGAAGGTGTCGGCGGCGAGCAGGACCAGGTGGTGGCGCCCGCGCAGGTGCCCGTACTCGTGGGCGACCGCCGCGGCGAGCCGGCGCTCGTCCAGCAGGTCGAGGGCGCCCCGGGTGGCCACCACCCGGGCCCGGCGGCCGGGCAGGCAGTAGACGGCGGGCCGCGGGTCCTCCAGGACGAGCAGCCGGCGCCCCCGGTCCCGGGTGGCCACCAGGTCGAGCGTCTCCCGGTGCCGCCGCCGGGCCCGGGCGGCCCGCGCGGCGAGCACGGCGGCGACCGCCGCGACCGCGCCGCCGGCCGCGGCCGGGGCCCACCAGTCGTGGGCGTGCGGCGCGACGGCCGGTTCCAGGTGCGGGAGCAGGCCGACGAGCCCGGCCGGTTCGTGTCCGAGCGGCGCCATCAGGTGGTGCGCGGCCAGCAGCAGCCCGGTGCCGAAGGAGGCCATCAGCGCGAGCCAGACGGCCGCGCCGAGGGCCGGCCGGGCCTGGAGCCGCGGCGAGCCGGCCAGCCGCCGCGGGAGCAGGACGCCGACCAGGAGCAGGTGGAGCGCCAGCAGGGCCAGGGTCACCGGTCGCCGTCCCGCGCCTTCACCTGCTCCAGGGCGGCGAGCAGGGCGGTCGCCTCGTCGCCGCTGATCCGGTCGACGAAGTGCAGCAGGGCCCCGGCGCGGTCCGGGCTGGTCTCCAGGGCCTGGTGCATCAGCTGCGCGGTGTACGACTCCCGGGTGCAGGTGGGCTCGTAGACCCAGGCCCGGCCGACCTTGGTCCGCCGCAGCCAGTCCTTGGTGTGCAGGATGTCGGCGACGGTGTTGACGGTGGTGTACGCGACCGGGCGCTGCCGCTGCAGGTCGTCGACGACCTCGCGCACGGTGGCCGGGCGGCCCCAGGACCAGAGCCGGTCCATGATCTCGGCCTCCAGATCGCCCAGTCCGCGCAGCACCCGTCCGCTCCTCCGCCGTCCCGCCCCCGGGCGGTCCTGCCCCTGGTGGCCCTGCTCCGGTGCCCTGTCCCGGGTCTCCTGTCCCTGTGCCCGGCGCCCGCCCATCGTACGGCCGGGCCCGGCCGCGGGGCGGGCCGTAGCTCAGCGGCGCATCCGCCGGAGCAGGTCGGTGGCCGCCGCGGGCCAGTGCGGGTGCTCGAAGCCGAAGCCGGCCGCCAGCAGCCGTCCCGGGGCCACCGCCCGGCTCTTCAGCAGCAGTTCGGTGTCCGAGCGGAGCGCGAACGCGCCCAGTTCGGCCATCCAGCGGGTGGCCGGGAGCCCCACCGGGATGCCCTTGGCCCGCCGGATCGTCCGCATGAACACCCGCTGCGGCACCGGCGTCGGCGCGGCGAGGTTGACCGGTCCGGCGATGTCCTCCCGGTCGAGCAGGAAGCGCACCGAGCGGACCAGGTCCCGGTCGTGGATCCACGACAGGTACTGGGCGCCGCCGTCGACCGACCCGCCCAGGCCGGTCCTGGCCAGCCGCAGCAGCTGGTCGAAGGCGCCGCCCGCCTCCGGGCTCATCACCATGGCGCAGCGCAGCGCGACCCGCCGGGTGTGCGGGGTGGCCGCCTCGGTCTGCTCGCGCTCCCAGGCGCGGGCGATCCGCACGCTGCGCTCCCAGTACGCGGGGACGCCGGGCTCCTCGCCGCCGATGACACCGGTGTCCTCGTCGTGCGGGGTGCCGTAGGTGTGGGAGTAGATGGTGGCGGTGCTCATCTGCAGCCAGACCCGGGGCGGGCGGCGGGCGCCCGCGATCGCGCGGCCGACGGCCCGGGTGGAGTGCACCCGGGAGTCCATCATGTCGCGCAGGTTCTCCTCGGTGTAGCGGCAGTCGACGCTGCGCCCGGCGAGGTTGACGACGGCGTCGGCGCCGTCGATCGCGGCGGTCCAGCGGCCCAGCGAGCGGCCGTCCCAGAAGATCTCCTGGTCGCGCCGGGGCCGGCGGGTCAGCACCAGGACCTCGTGGCCGTCGGCGGTGAGCGCCCGGTCCAGGATCCGCCCGATATGGCCGGTCCCACCGGGTATGACGATCCTCATCTCGGATCCCCCCTTTGAACGATTGGTCGTGCGCACCCTAGCGGTCGACCTGAACGTGTTCAAAATGCCGGTGTCGCCAGGACATGGCCGGAAATGTGTCCGAATCCGTGGAACCACCACCGCTGTTCACCCGACTGGTGGTCCGGATCCGATCGTCTGCTCGCCCAAGCTCGCCCAAGGAGTGCTCGCGCATGTGCGGAATCACCGGCTGGGTGTCCTTCCACCAGGACGTCCGCCACAGCGCCCCCGTCATCGAGGCGATGACCGCCACCATGACCCTGCGCGGCCCCGATGCCGGCGGTGTCTGGCTCGGCCGCCACGCCGCCCTCGGCCACCGCCGCCTCGCCGTCATCGACATCGACGGCGGCGCCCAGCCCATGCCCGACCGCCGGGACGAGCCCGGCGTCGTCCTCACCTACAGCGGCGAGGTCTACAACCACCACCAGCTGCGCGCCGAACTCCGCGCCAAGGGCCACCGCTTCGAGACCCGCAGCGACACCGAGGTGGTGCTCCGCGCCTACCAGGAGTGGGGCGACGCCCTCGTCGAGCGGCTGGAGGGCATGTACGCCTTCGCCGTCTGGGACGAGCGCGAGCAGCGCCTGCTGCTGGTCCGCGACCGGCTCGGCGTCAAGCCGCTGTTCTGGGCCGAGATCGACGGCGGCCTCGCCTTCGGCTCCGAGCCCAAGGCGCTCTTCGCCCACCCGGAGATCACCCCCACGGTGGACGCCGACGGCCTGCGCGAGGCCTACAGCCTGCTCTTCAACACCGGCCCCACGGTCTGGGCCGGCGTCCGCGAGGTCCACCCCGGCGCCCTGCTCGTGCTCGACCGCGCCGGGATCCGCGAGACCCGCTACTGGGAGCTCACCGCCCGCCCCCACACCGACGGCCTGGACGCCACCAAGGAGCGGATCGGCGCGCTCGTCAACCGCGCCGCCCGCGCCCAGCTGGAGGCCGACGTCCCGCTCTGCAGCCTGCTCTCCGGCGGTCTGGACTCGACCATCGTCACCGCCCTGGTCGCCGACGAACTGCGGCTCCAGGAGGGCCCGCAGGCCAAGCTGCGCTCCTACGCGGTCGACTACAGCGACCAGGCCGAGCAGTTCACCGGCGACGTGCTGCGCACCGGCCACGACACCCCGTTCGCCGCCGAGGCCGGCGCGTTCATCGGCAGCGACCACTCCACCGTGGTGCTCGACCCGCGCACCCTGCTGGACCTGGAGCACCGCCGCGCCGTCGTCGTCTCCCGGGACTCGCCGATCGGCGTCGGCGACATGGACACCTCGCTCTACCTGCTGTTCGGCGAGATCCGCAAGCACTCCACGGTCGCTCTCTCCGGCGAGGCGGCCGACGAGGTGTTCGGCGGCTACCCGTGGTTCCACAACCCCAAGGCGCTCGCCGCGCAGACCTTCCCCTGGCTGCTGGTCACCGGGGACGAGGCGGCGATGCCGATCAACCCGGACCTCGCCGCCCACCTGCGGATCGCCGAGTTCCGCGACGACACCTACCGCAGCGCGCTGGCCGCCGTCCCGCACGCGGACGGCGAGAGCCCCGAGGAGCACCGCCAGCGCGAGATGCAGCACCTGTCGATGACCCGCTGGCTGCGCCAGCTGCTGCACCGCAAGGACCGCCTCTCGATGGCCCAGGGCCTGGAGGTGCGGGTGCCGTACTGCGACCACCGGCTGGTCGAGTACGCGTTCAACACCCCCTGGGCGATGAAGAGCTACGACGGCCGGGAGAAGAGCCTGCTGCGCGCGGCCGGCCAGGGCATCGCCCCGGACTCGGTGCTGTGGCGGCCCAAGAACCACTACCCGGCGACCCACCACGCCGACTACAACGGCGGGCTGCAGCGGCTCGCCCGCGAGGCGCTGGACGCGCCGCACGTGCGCGACATCGCCGACGAGACGGTGATCAAGGCCAGCCTGGACACGCCGGCCGACCAGCTGGAGTGGGGCCACCGGCTCCGGCTGGAGCGGGTCGTCGACCTCGCGCTCTGGCTGGACCACCACCGCCCGGCCCTCGCGGTCTGACGGACCCTCCGCACCGACCGGCCCGGTTAGGCTGCCGGGAGGGCGAGGGCGAGGGCGAGGGCGAGGGCGAGGGCGAGCGGCAGGAGGCTGAGGATGCGCGACCCCCGGCACGGGCCGCTGGTGGCGATGCTGCTGGTGCTCACCGTGGTCACCGGCTTGGTCGACGCCGTGAGCTACCTCGCCCTCGGACACGTCTTCGTCGCCAATATGACCGGCAATGTGATCTTCCTCGGCTTCGCCCTGGCCGGCGCGCCCGGCCTCTCCGCACGGGCCTCGCTGGCCGCCCTCGCCGCCTTCCTGGCCGGCGCCCTCGCGGGCGGGCACCTCGCCCGGCGCGGCCCCGCCCACCGCGGGCGGCTGCTGGTCCTCACCGTGGCGGTCCAGTCGGCGCTGTTCGCCGTCTGCGCCGTCCTCAGCGCGGCCCTCGGCCACACCGCCGAACCGGTCCGCTACACCCTGATCGGTGTCCTGGGCGGTGCGATGGGCCTGCAGAACGCGGTGGTCCGCGCGCTCAAGGTGCCGGACCTGACCACCACCGTCCTGACGATGACCCTCACCGCCCTGGCCGCCGAACGCGCCGGCCCCCGTCGCCTGGCCTCGGCCGCCTGGATGCTCGCGGGCGCCCTGCTCGGCGCCGTGCTCGTCCTGCACGTCGCCGTCCCGGTCGCCCTCGCCGCAGCCCTCGCCCTCCTCCTCACCGTCGCCGCCCTCACCCACCACGCCTCCGGCCACCCCGCCGCCCCCTGGACCCGGCCCGATCCCGCCCGCTGACCGGCTGTCGGCGGGTGCGGCCCCGCCCCGGCTCAGGGGCGGGTGGCGAGGAAGGCGTCGAACTCGGTGCCGCCGTACCAGTGGGTGGTGCGGCCCTGCGGGGTCATGCCGAGGCGGCGGCAGACCGCGGCGGAGCGGTCGTTGCCGGGGCGGACCATGGCGTGGATCTCGGTGAGGCCGTCGGCGAAGCCCTTGGCGAGGGCGGCGGTGGCGGCCTCGGTGGCGAAGCCGTGGCCCCAGGAGTCGGGGTGCAGGTGCCAGCCGACCTCGATCTCGCCGTCGCCGGTGCCGTCCGGGTCCGTCAGCGGGATCAGGATCACCGAGCCGACCACCACACCGGTGTCCTTGCGCTCCAGGGCCCAGATCCCGTAGCGGGGGTCGGCCGAGCGCTGCCGCCAGCGGTCGATCATGGCCGGCGCCTCGGCGGGCGACTCCAGGGCCTTCGGGGTGGCGCCCAACCACCGGGCGACCTCCCAACGGGAGTAGGTGTCGAACGCGCGCTCGGCGTCGCTGTGCTGCCAGAGGCGGGCGGTCAGCCGTTCGGTACTGAACAAGGGTGTCTCCACAGGGTGGTCGGGGGTTCTCGTGCCGTTCAGTCGTCCTGCGGCTGGCTGGCGCGGCCGGACCAGCGGGGCTCCCAGTGGGCCCAGGAGCGCTCCCAGTCGCGGGCGGCCCGCCGGTCGAGGGCGCGCAGCCGCAGGGCGAGCAGGCCGCCGACCAGGGCGGCCAGGGTGGCCGTGGCGGCCAGGCCGGTGCAGACCACCCCGACGGCCAGGCCGACCGCGGTGGCCGGGGGAGTGGCGGGGGGGGAGTGGCGGGCCGCCCGTCGCCGTCGACCCAGAGGGTGACGGTGGATCCGGTGGCGGCGCTGCGCGGGGCCGGTGCCGGTGCGGGCCAGGCCGTCGGGGGAGGTCCAGGAGACCGAGGTGTCGACCCGCTTCTCGTAGCCGCCGCTCCACCGGCCGGCGCCGGTGTCCTCGGCACGGAGCCGGCCGAGGACGAGTGCCTCGGTGCGGTGCAGTCGGCCGCGTTCGGCCTCGGCGGCGCGCCCGGCGGTGCGGTGGCCGAGGACGGCGGCGGCGGCGATCCCGGCCAGGCCGAGGACCAGGGCGAGGCCGGCGGCGAGCCAGGCGCGGCTGCGGGCGCGGTCCACCGGACGGGCGAGGGGTTCGCGGGCCCGGACGGTGCGTCGGCGGCCGAGGGCGCGGCGCAGCGCGCGGCCGGCCCGCCGGGGCGGCGGCACGGTGCGGGCCGGGCGGGGTGTCCTGGACACGATGCGTGCTCCTCACGGCGGTTGGCGTGCGTGGGCCCCGTCGACTCCAATTTCCCCCGGCACCGCCCCCGGGCACAAGAGTCGGTCACCCGGCCGGGGCGCGGGACTCCCGGTCCCCCCGGCCGGGTGCCGGGACCGGGACGTTCGGCCCTCGGCGGGCCGGGGGTCGAGGGGGCAGGCTGGCACCGGCCGCGCCCCCCGTGCCGGGGGCGCGGTGGTCCGGCCCGCTGTGGGGGCTCGCCGGGCCGCCGTGCAGGGCGGGGGACGGGTTTTGGGGCCGTCCCCCGCTCGCGGTGTTCCAGGGCTCCAGGATCGGCCCGACCGGTCGGGCGACACGGTGTTTTCGCAGGTCATAGCCGTATTCTCGCGAGCTATACACTCGGTGTATATCTCTGGTGTATGTTCTTCCTATGAGTGTTCCCCTCACCCTTCTCGGGCTGCTGGAGCGCGAGCCGAGCCACGGCTACGACCTCAAGCGCGACTACGACGCCTTCTTCGGGCGCGGCAAGCCCCTGCCGTACGGTCAGGTCTATTCCACGCTCGGCCGCCTGGCCCGGGACGGCAAAGTCGTCGCCGGCGAGGCCGAGCCCGGCGACGGGCCCGAACGCAAGCGCTACGTCATCACCGAGGCCGGGGTGACCGAGTTCGAGCACTGGCTCGCCGAGCCCGTCGCCCCCGAACCCACCCTCCAGTCGGTGCTGTTCACCAAGGTCGTGCTCGCCCTGCTGCTCGGCCGCGACGCCGAGGCGTACCTCGACACCCAGCGCGCCGCCCACCTGCGCCGGATGCGCGAGCTGACCGAACTGCGCCGCACCGGCCCGCTGGTCGACGCCCTGCTCGCCGACCACGGCCTCTTCCACCTGGAAGCGGACCTCCGCTGGATCGACCTGACCACTGCCCGCCTGGACGCCCTCGCCGCGGAGGTACGCGCATGAGCCCCCTGATAGAAGCCCGCGACGTCGAACTCGCCTTCGGCGAGACCCCGGCCCTGCGCGGCGCCAGCCTGGCCGCCGAGGCCGGGGAGGTGCTCGCCGTGATGGGCGCCAGCGGCTCCGGCAAGTCCACCCTGCTGCACTGCCTGGCCGGCATCCTCGTCCCCGACGCGGGCGAGGTGCACTTCGACGGACAGCGGATCGACCGGCTGGACGAGAACCGGCGCAGCGCCCTGCGCCGGGACGCCTTCGGCTTCGTGTTCCAGTTCGGCCAGCTCGTCCCGGAACTGACGGCCGAGGAGAACATCGCCCTGCCGCTGCTGCTCGGCGGCGTCCGCCGGGCCGCCGCCCTCGCCGAGGCCCGCCCCTGGTTCGCCCGGCTCGGCCTCGACGGCCTGGGGAGCCGCCGCTCCGGCGAACTCTCCGGCGGCCAGGCCCAGCGGGTCGCGCTCGCCCGCGGCCTGGTCACCCGCCCCCGGGTGCTGTTCGCCGACGAGCCGACCGGCGCGCTGGACTCGCTCACCGGCGAGCAGGTCATGGAGCTGATGGTCGGCGCCGCCCGCGAACAGGGCACCACCGTCGTCCTGGTCACCCACGAGCCCCGGGTCGCCGCCTACGCCGACCGCGAGGCCGTGGTCCGGGACGGCCGGGCCCGACTGCTCTCCACCGGGTACGCGCCGGGCGTGGCGGAGCGGGTCGCCCCGTGATCACCTTCGCGCTGCGCCTCGCCGTCAGCGGCGGCCGCCAGGCCGTCGCCCGGCTGCTCACCATCACCGCCGCCACCGCCGTCGGCGTCGGCCTGCTGCTCTCCACGCTCGCCGCCGTGAACGCCGTCGGGGCCGCCAACGACCGGATGCTCTGGTCCAACAGCGGCGCCAAGAGCCGCACCGAGACGGCGAACGTCGATCCGCTCTGGTGGCGCGACCACGGCCCCGAGTTCTACGACGGCAAGCGGCTGCTGTACATCGAGGTCGCCGCCACCGGTCCGACCTCGCCCGTCCCGCCGGGCATGGCGAAGCTCCCCGCGACGGGCGAGTACTACGCCTCGCCCGCCCTCGCGAAACTGATTCGCGAGACACCGGCCGACCACCTGGCCGACCGCTTCCCGGGCCGGCTCGTCGGAGAGATCGGCAAGGCCGCGCTCGCCTCCCCGGACTCCCTGGTCCTGGTCGAGGGCCAGGACCGGACCGCCCTCGCGGCCCGCCCCGGCGCCCGCCCGATCACCACCGTCGCCGACCGGCTCCCGGACTGCCAGGCCGACTGCCCGGGGGGCGGCGTGCGCGGCGACGCCATGACACTGATCCTCTCCGTGGTCGCCGGGGCGCTGCTGTTCCCCGTGGTGATCTTCATCGGCACGGCCACCCGGCTCTCCGCCGCCACCCGGGAGCAGCGCTACGCCGCGATGCGCCTGGTCGGGGCGACACCCCGGCAGATCACCGCGATCGCGGCCGTCGAGTCCACCCTGGCCGCCGTGGCCGGCACCGTCCTCGGCTTCGTGGTGTTCCTGCTGCTGCGACCGCTGGTGGCGACCGTCCCGTTCACCGGGGAGCGCTTCTTCACCGAGGACCTCACCCTCACCGCCGTCCAGTGCGCGGCCGTGCTGCTCGGCGTCCCGCTCGCCGCCGCCGTGGCCGCCCGGCTCGCCCTGCGCCGGGTCACCGTCTCCCCGCTCGGCGTCAGCCGCCGGGCCACCCCGAAGCCGCCGTCCGTCTGGCGGGTGGCGCCGCTGCTGGCGGGGCTCGCCGAACTCGCCTGGTTCGTCGGCCGCCGCCCGCAGACCACCAACGGCCAGACCGCCGCCTACCTGACCGGCTTCCTGGTGGTCATGTTCGGCCTGGTGGTCGCCGGCCCCTGGCTGACCATGGCCGTGGCCCGGCTGGTCGCCGCCCGGACCAGCCGCCCGGCCACCCTGATCGCCGTGCGCCGGCTCGCCGACGACCCCAAGGCCGGGTTCCGCTCGGTGGCCGGCCTGATCCTGGCCCTGTTCGTCACCACCGCGACGGTCGCCATCATCGGCACCATCGACCTCAACCGCGGCGAGCTCAGCGGAGACCCGCAGACCCGGGTCGCGGTGGAGCACGGTGTCATGGCCGGCGAGCCGCCGATGACCGATGCCCTCCCGGAGCGGGTCCTCGCCGACCTGCGGGCCGTGCCCGGCTTCCGGGGCATTGCCGTCGCCCACGCCAACCCGGACGGCCTGGCGCACGATCCGGACGCCCCGCCCGACTGGCCCGAGGCCTCCCTGGTGTCCTGCGCCGACCTCGCCCAGACCCCGGCGGTCGGCCACTGCGCCCCCGGCGCCGCCGTCGCCGCCGTCGAGCCGTTCGGCTTCCTGAGCCTGACCTCGCAGGCCGCGAAGGAATGGCCGACCGCGCCGATCACCGCCGAGGCCGTCGACCGGCTGCCCGTGGTGTCGCTCTACGTGACGACGGACGGGACGACCGCCGCCAAGGAGCGCGTCCGCACCCTGCTCAGCCGGGCTTTCCCGGACCAGCACGCCCGGATGGTCCAGGACTGGGGCTCCGCCCAGCAGAAGGAGCTCGCCGGCTGGCGGCAGCTGGCCGACGTGGTGCTGCTCACCACCCTGCCGATCGCCGGCTGCAGCCTGGCGGTCAGTGTGGTCGCGGGCCTGTCCGACCGGCGCCGGCCGTTCGCGATGCTCCGGCTCACCGGGGCGCCGCTGCGGATGCTGCGGGTGGTGATCGGCCTGGAGAGCGCGCTGCCGCTGCTGGTGGTGTCGGCCATCGCGATCGGGACGGGCCTCGGCGCGGCCGCGATGTTCCTCAAGTCGCAGATGGACTACGACCTGGTGTCGCCCGGCGCGGTGTTCTTCGGCCTGGTGCTGCTCGGGCTGGCGTCCTCGCTCGGGATCATCGCCTCCACGCTGCCGCTGCTGAAGCGGATCACCGGACCGGAGGCGGCCCGCAACGGCTGAGGCCCGGCCCCGCCGGACGGGCGTGGAGCCGGCCGGACGGGCGTGAACCCCGTGCCGGACAAGCGCGAACCCCGCCCCCCTCGAACCGGGGGAGCGGGGTCCACGCGTGTGCGGACCGGCGGCGGCTCAGCGGAGGACGGGGTAGGCGTGCGTCCCCGGCCGGGGCGCGAACCCCAGCTCCGCCCGCCAGGCGCCCAGCACCAGCCCGGACGGGTAGAACATCGGCTCCGGCAGCGCGTCCAGCGGCAGCCGCTCCCAGCCGCCGCAGGAGTGCGGCTCGGTGACCACCGCGGCCGCCAGGCTCGGCGGGGCGAGCACCGCGGCGGTGAGCCGGGGGCGGCCCAGTTCGTGGTCGAGCAGCACCGCGAGCACCCGCATCTCCTCGGCGGGCAGCACGATCCCGGTCTCCTCGGCGAGCTCGCGCGCGGCCGTCCGCTCGAAGGACTCGCCGGGGTCGACCTTGCCGCCGGGCAGGCTCCAGGTCGGCGGCTCGCCGGCCGTGGTGCGGCGGCCGATCAGCACCCGGCCGTCCCCGGTGGGCACGATCACTCCGGCGCCGAGCAGCGGTGCGTGGGTCACGTCGGTTCCTCCGAACGGGGTGACGGGGTGGCAGGACGGCGCGGGGACGCGACGTCCTGCCGGACGGCTACCAGGCGGCGCGCTCGAAGTCCTTGAGGAAGCACCCGAAGAGGTCCTCGCCCTGCTCGCCGCGCACGATCGGGTCGTAGACCCGGGCCGCGCCGTCGACCAGGTCGAGCGGAGCGTGGAAGCCCTCGTCGGCGAGGCGCATCTTGTCCGGGTGCGGGCGCTCGTCGGTGATCCAGCCGGTGTCGACGGCGGTCATCAGGATGCCGTCGGTCTGGAACATCTCCACCGCGCTGGTGCGGGTGAGCATGTTGAGCGCGGCCTTGGCCATGTTGGTGTGCGGGTGGCCGGCGCCCTTGTAACCGCGGGAGAAGACGCCCTCCATGGCGGACACGTTGACCACGTACTTGCGGCGGGACGCCGAGGCGGCCATCGCCGGGCGGAGCCGGCTGATCAGGATGAACGGCGCGGTGGAGTTGCAGAGCTGGACCTCCAGCAGCTCCACCGGGCCGACCTCGTTGACGGTCTGCACCCAGCTGTTGGTGTCCGCGAGGTCCGGCACCAGGCCGCCGGCGTCGATCGCCGTCCCGGCCCGGATCCGCTCCGGCGTCGCCGAACCGGTGACCAGGGCGAGCGAGGTGACGTCCTCGGCGGAGATCCGCTCGGCGGGGTCCGAGGCCTGGTGCGGCAGCGCGGGCAGGTCGACGCTGCCGCTGTTGAAGCGGCCGATGGTGGTCGACTGCGGCAGCTCGCCGGCCGGCAGCGGCGCCGACTCGGCGGCGACCAGCTCCCGGTAGGACTCCGGCGGGCGGCGCACGGTCTGCGCGGCGTTGTTGATCAGGATGTCCAGGGGGCCGTCCGCCGCGACCTCGTCGGCCAGCGCCATCACCTGGGCCGGGTCGCGCAGGTCGATGCCGACGATCTTCAGCCGGTGCAGCCACTCGGCGCTGTCCGGCATCGCGGTGAAGCGGCGGATCGCGTCGTTGGGGAAGCGGGTGGTGATGGTGGTGTGCGCGCCGTCGCGCAGCAGCATCAGCGCGATGTACATACCGATCTTGGCGCGGCCGCCGGTCAGCAGCGCGCGCTTTCCGGTCAGGTCGGCGCGGGCGTCGCGCCGGGCCCGGTTCTTGGTCGCACAGCCCTGGCAGAGGTTGTGGTAGAACGCGTCGACCTCGATGTAGCGCTGCTTGCAGATGTAGCAGGAGCGGGGGCGCTCCAGGATCCCGGCGATCTCGGTGGTGGTGACGGTGGTCAGGCCGAAGGCGCCGGCCGTCTCGTCGTCGATCCGGCTCGGGGCGCCGGTCGCGGTGCGCGCGGTGACCTCGCGGTCGTTGGCGGTCTTGCGGGCCCGGGTCTCCTGGCGGCGGCGCTGCTTGAGAGTGCGGAATATGCCGCCGACGGCCTGGCGGACGGTGATCGCGTCCGGGTGGTCGACGTGCAGCTCGTCCAGCTCGGCCAGCACCTCCAGGCAGAGCCGGAGCCGCTCGGGGTCGAGGCCGGGGCCGTAGTCGATCTCCTCGATGTCCTCTTCGCCCCGCTGCTGCCCGCTGTCCACGCCCGGTGCTGCCGTCGATCCCGCCGCCATGCCTCTGCCGTTCCCGCTCGCCTCGCCGATCACGGCGTCCGCCGCGTCTACCGCGTGAATGCTACGGGAGCGGCCCCGGCCGGGGCGAAAGCCCGGGATTTGGATGATCCTCCATATCTACGCGCGGAGCTTTGATCATGGCTTGTACGCAGACCCAGCAAACAGCGGCCAGCTGGCGTTTGTCCTACCGGTACCGGAGAATCGAACGTTGGGTGCAGGGGCGCCCGAGTGCGCCCTGCGGCCGTGCCGCACCCGCACCCGAGGTGTAATTTCTCCCAGCCAGAGAGCCCCGTTTCATGCGCTTCCTGAACGACCTCATGCCCTCGTACGACCTCACGTACGACGACGTCTTCATGGTCCCCAGCCGATCCGCCGTGGGCTCCCGCCAGGCTGTCGACCTCTCCTCCAACGACGGCACCGGCACCACCATCCCGCTGGTCGTGGCCAACATGACCGCCATAGCCGGCCGTCGGATGGCCGAGACCGTCGCCCGCCGCGGCGGCCTGGTCGCCATCCCGCAGGACATCCCGACCGAGGTCATCGCCGAGGTCGTCGGCTGGGTCAAGCAGCGCCACCTGGTGCACGACACCGCCATCACCCTCGACCCCGGCGCCACCGTCGCCGAGGCGCTCTCGCTGCTGCCCAAGCGCGCCCACGGCGCGCTGGTCGTGGTCGAGGACGGCCGCCCGGTCGGCGTCGTCACCGACTCCGACTGCCAGGGCGTCGACCGCTTCACCTCGCTCGCCGAGGTGATGTCCCGCGACCTGCTGCTGCTGGACGAGGGCATCGACCCGCGCGACGCCTTCGACAAGCTCAGCGAGGCGCACCGCAAGCTCGCCCCCGTCGTCGACCGCGACGGCCGGCTGGTCGGCCTGCTCACCCGCAAGAACGCGCTGCGCGCCACCCTCTACACCCCGGCCGTCGACGCCGCCGGCAAGCTGCGGATCGCCGCCACCGTCGGCATCAACGGCGACGTCGCCGGCAAGGCCAAGGCCCTGCTGGAGGCCGGCGCCGACACGCTCGTCGTGGACACCGCGCACGGCCACCAGGAGTCGATGATCAGCGCGCTGCGCGCCGTGCGCGGGCTGGACCCGCAGGTCCCGATCGTCGCGGGCAACGTCGTCTCGGCGGCCGGTGTGCGCGACCTGGTCGAGGCCGGCGCGGACATCCTGAAGGTCGGCGTCGGCCCGGGCGCCATGTGCACCACCCGGATGATGACCGGCGTCGGCCGCCCGCAGTTCTCCGCCGTGCTGGAGTGCGCTGCCGAGGCCCGCCGCCTGGGCAAGCACGTCTGGGCCGACGGCGGGGTGCGCCACCCGCGCGACGTCGCCATGGCGCTGGCCGCCGGCGCGTCCAACGTGATGGTCGGCTCCTGGTTCGCCGGCACCTACGAGTCGCCCGGCGACCTCCAGACCTCCGCCGACGGCCGGCAGTACAAGGAGTCCTTCGGCATGGCCTCCAAGCGGGCCGTGAGCAACCGCACCGCCCAGGACTCCTCGTACGACCGGGCCCGCAAGGCGCTGTTCGAGGAGGGCATCTCGCACTCCCGGATGTTCCTCGACCCGGCCCGCCCGGGCGTCGAGGACCTCATCGACTCCATCGTCGCGGGCGTGCGCAGCTCCTGCACCTACGCGGGCGCGGCCAGCCTGGAGGAGTTCCACGAGAAGGCCGTGGTCGGCATCCAGAGCGCGGCCGGCTACGCCGAGGGCAAGCCGCTGCACTCCAGCTGGGCCTGATCACCGCCCGGCGCGCACTGCGTCGGTGGCCGGCCTGTTCCTCGCCACGGGGAGCAGGCCGGCCACCGGCGGTTCGGCCGTACGCAGGCCGACCACCGGCGGTTCGGCCGTACGCAGGCCGACCACCGGCGGTTCGGCCGTACGCAGGCCGACCGCAGGGGCCCCGGCCGAGGGCGGCTCGACCGCCGGGGCCCGCAGGCCCAGCGGCAGGAGCAGCGCACGGCCGAGCAGCCCGACCGCCCCGTCCAGTGCCGTTGCGCAGGCCCGCGCCGCCGACGGCCGCCCGCGCAGCCCCCAGAGCAGCCGCACCGAGCCCCAGGCCGCCTCCCGAGCGGTGCCGACCGACCACGCCCCGATCCGGTGCGTCATCGGCTCCAGCCGCTCCAGCACGTCAGGACCGGGCATCAGCTGCTCGCGGACGGCCGTCTCGACCCTCGCCAGCAGACCGTTGATCCGGTGGTAGTCGTCCTCCAGCTGCTCCGGCTCCCGGCCGAGCCGCCGGCAGGTGTCGACGACGGCGAGCGGCAGGTCGTGCTGGATGTGGGCGTTCATCCCGGCCAGCGCGAACTGCAGCGGGTGCACCTCCGGAGCGGCGCGCAGCTCGAACAGCGGCCGCCAGCAGGCCGGTGGCCGCCGCCCCGCCGCGACCGCGTCCACCGCCAGCAGGTAGCGCCCGGCGAACAGCACGTCCAGCTCGGCCACGGCGGGCGGATCGGCGAAGGTGCCCAGTCCGGTCCGGACGCCCTCGGTGACCGTCAGGTACATCCGGTTGAACACCGCCACCCCGTCGGTGGGCGGAAGTCCGGCCCCGATCGCCCGCAGTCGCCGGACCACGCCGTCGATCCCCCGCGCTCCGTCCGTGCTTCCCGTGTATTGATCGCATCATCGTGACAGCAGTCGGACGTGCCGCACCGGCGCCGCGCCTCAGCCCAGTTCGTACTCCAGGACGTACGTGTGCCGGCCCTCCTCGTCCACCTCCAGCTCGAACACCCCGGTGATCCCCGCCAGCTCGCCCGTGCCCGTGCCCGCGACCACCCGGATCGCCAACCGCTCGCCGTGGCTCCCCGGCGCCGAGTGCTGCAGCACGAACGACCCCTGCCGCCCGTCCAGCGCGCCCGTGAACCGCTCCACCGCCACGTACGCGGCCGGGCCGCCCGCGCCGTCCAGCACCGACAGCATCCGCACCACGCCCGCCCCGGTCAGCCCGCCCGTGAACTCCTTGGTGATCCGCACCCGGCCGAGCGTCGCGCCCGGCTGCTCGTCGGTCTCCTCCGGCTCGAACGCCGTCACCTCGAAGGCCCCGCTCGCCCTGCCGCCCATCGCACCGTCCCCTCGACGAAAGCCCGTGCGCCCGGTCAGGTACCGACCGCGGACCCACCCTCGCACGCCCCACTGACAACCGCCCCGGAACGGCCCGCGGTCAGAGGCAAGTGGAAAGCGGCAAGAGGCAAGCGGTCGGTGGTCACCGGTCCCATCGGACGGCGAGCGCGGCGGCGTCGTCGGCGAGGCCGCCCGGGGAGACCCAGGAGGCGAGGTCGGGCAGGAGGGCGTCCATCAGGTCCTCCGGGGTCCCGGCCGGGAGCTCGGCGAAGCGGGCGGGGAGGGGGTAGAACTCGCCCGCCGCGTCACGGGCCTCGGAGACCCCGTCGGTGTACAGCAGCAGCAGGTCACCGGGCGACGGGTCGACCGGCTCGGCGGTGTAGCGGCCGTCGCCGAGCAGGCCGAGCAGACCCAGCGGCGGGGCGTGCCGGGCGGGGACGAGTTCGGTGACCCGGCCGGCGCGGCGCAGCAGCGGGTGCGGATGGCCGCAGTTGACCAGCAGGGCCGCGTTGTCCCCCCGGTCCACGCCGAGCAGCACCGCGGTCACGAACCGCCCGTCGGCGGGCCGCCGGGCCAGCGCGGCGTCCAGGTGCTCGGCGAGCCGGGCGAGGTCCGGCTCGGTGCGCGCGGCCGTGCGGAAGGCGCCGAGCACGTCCGCGGCGGTCTCGACGGCCGGCAGGCCGTGGCCCTGGACGTCCCCGAGCAGGATCCGGATCCCGAACGGCGTGTCCACCACCTCGTACAGGTCCCCGCCGATCCTCGCCTCGGCGGCCGCCGCCACGTAGCGGACGGCGATCCGCAGCGGCCCGATCCGCTCGGGCGGCGGGCGCAGCAGGGCCCGCTGGGCGGCCTCGGCGACGGTCCGCACCTGGAACAGCTCGCGCTCGCGGGCGGCGATCAGCACGACGTTGGCGGTGCTGGCGAGGGTGGTGGCGGTGATGGTGATCAGCGAGGCGAGGTGGACGGAGAGCGGCAGGTGGGAGTTGAACTCCTCCAGCAGACCGGCCACGACCACGGCGGCCGCGCCGGTGGCGAGCGGCACCCGGGCCCGGCGGGTGGTGGCCCCGACCAGGACGGGCGCGGCGGCGAGCACGGGGGAGAGGGTGCTGCCGGGGCCGGTCAGCAGGTCCGTGAGGACGGCCCCGACCAGCAGCAGGAAGGCGCCGCCGAGCAGCAGCCTGGTCCGCCGCGGCAGCCGGGGCGGCGGCACGGCGTCCGGTGCCGCGGCGTTCTCGGGGCCCTCGCCGCTCGCGCTCACGCACCTGCCTCCAGGCCACTCGACGGTCCGACGACTCGACGGGCGGCGCCCGCCGGGGTGCCGCCCCCTCCGTCCACTCTCCACCGCCGCCCGCCCCACCGGCATCCCGGCGCCCGTCCCACTGTCCTCCGGCTGCCCGCCGTCCCCGCCCGTCAGTCCTCCGCCCGCCGTCCGTCCGGGGGCCGGGAAGAACTAGGCTGACCGACGCGATGAGACGTAGGAGCGCGGCCCCGACCTCCCCCCTGCCGCAGCGGCAGGGGGTCGATCCGGTGCATCTGCGGCTGCCGGTGACCGGCGGGCCGTGGGAGACCGTGCGGGAGTACCTGGGGGAGCGGCTTCCCGCGGTGGCGGCGGAGCGGGTGGACGGGCTGCTGCGGGCCGGGGAGGTGGTCGGCGAGGACGGCCGGTCCGTCGGTCCGGCCGACCCGTTCCGGCCGGGCGCCCACCTGTGGTTCTACCGGGAGCTGCCGGCCGAGGTGCCGGTCCCGTTCGAGCTGGAGGTGCTGCACCGGGACGAGCACCTGGTGGTGGTCGACAAGCCGCACTTCCTGGCCACCACCCCGCGCGGGCGGCACGTGGTGGAGACGGCGCTGAGCCGGCTGCGGCACACGCTGGCCCTGCCCGCGCTGAGCCCGGCGCACCGCCTGGACCGGTTGACGGCGGGGCTGGCGATGTTCGTGGTGCGGCCGCAGGACCGGGGCGCCTACCAGTCGCTGTTCCGGGACCGGCTGGTCCGCAAGGAGTACCGGGCGGTGGCGGCCTACGACCCGGCGGTGGAGCTGCCCCGCACCGTGCGCAGCCACATCGTGAAGGAGCGCGGGGTGATCGCCGCCCAGGAGCTGGACGCGCCGCCGAACAGCGAGAGCCGGATCGCGCTGCTGGAGCGGCGCGGCGGGCTGGGCCACTACCTGCTGCGGCCGTCCACCGGGCGGACGCACCAGCTGCGGCTGCACATGAGCGGCCTGGGCCTGCCGATCCTGGGTGACCCGGTGTACCCGGTGGTGCTGCCGGAACCGGCCCCGGACGACTTCCGCCGGCCGCTGCAACTGCTCTCCGCCGCGATGGAGTTCACCGATCCGCTGACCGGCCGTCCGTGCCGCTTCGAGAGCCGCCGGACCCTGGCGGCCTGGTCGGACCCGGAGTCCTGGTAGCCCGTCCGCCCGCCGCCCCGGAAGGGGTGACCGCGCCCACCATGACCCGCACCGCCGTCCCGCCGTCCCGCGGTCCCGCCGTTCTGCCGTCTGGATATGATCCACCGTCCGATCGGATGATCATCTGGAAAAGAGGTCCCATGCGGCTCACCCATCTCCTCCGGCGCGGCGCAACGGTCCTGGCCGCCATCGCCCTGCTGGGCTCCGGCGCGGTCACCGCCCACGCCGACCCCGGTCTCCCCACCATCGGTTATGGCTACCCGAACAGATCCACCTCGGTGCGTTGCGTCCAGTACTACATCAACCAGCTGACGCACAGCCACATCATGGAGGACGGGCGGTTCGGCCCCGAGACCGAGCGCGCGATCAGGGGGATGCAGGAGCGGGCGGACAGGGACTGGGGCACCCACCCCCTGAAGGCCGACGGGTACTTCGGCCAGGCGACGGGCCAGGTCGTGCTGGAGCGCATCAAGCAGAACCCGTGGCTGGTCGACGACTACCGGCGGGCTTCCACCTGCGGCCACTTCGTCCCCTCGTACACGGTCGTCCTCAACTGATCACCCCTCGGTGGGCCGGGGCCCCGGACCCGGTTCCGCCCCGGACTCACCGCTCCAACAGCCCCGGCGGCAGCTCCAGTTCGAACCACACCACCTTGCCGTCCGGCGTCTGCCGGGTGCCCCACCGGTGGGCGAGTTCGTTCACCAGGTGGATGCCGCGCCCGCCCTCGTCCTCCTCGTCGGCGCGCCGCATCCGGGGCGTGCCGGCGTCCCGGTCGGCCACCTCCACGGTCAGCGTGCGGTTGCACAGCAGCCGCAGCTGGGTCGGCGAACCCGCGTGCACCAGCGCGTTGGTGATCAGTTCGCTGGTCAACAGCTCGGCCCAGTCCGCCAGCGGCGCCAGCCCCCAGTCGGTCAACGTCTCCCGGGTGAACCGGCGCGAGTGGGCCACCATCGCGTGGTCGTCGTCGAGCGGAAGGGTGGCGATCCGGTCCGAACCGGCCGGCCGGGCCTGCGCCATGATGACCGCGATGTCGTCCTCGCTGCTGCGGCCGTTGAGTTCGGAGAGCACCGCGTCGCAGGTCTGCTCCAGCGAGCCGCGCCGGTCCGCGATGGTGCGGCACAGCAGCTGCAGCCCCTCGTCGATGTCGCGGCCGCGCCGTTCGACCAGGCCGTCGGTGTAGAGGGCCAGCAGACCCTCCTCCGGGAGGGTGAACCCGACGCTCTCGAACGGGACTCCGCCGACCCCGAGCGGCGCGCCGGGCGGCAGTTCGAGCAGCCGGGCGTTCCCGCCGGTGTCGGCCACCACCGGCGGCAGGTGGCCCGCGCAGGCGGCGGTGCAGCTCCGGTCGACGGGGTCGTACACGACACAGACGCAGGTGGCGAACTGGCCCTCGCCGATCGCCGTGGTGGCCTCGTCCAGCCGCTGCATCACCCGGTCGGGCGCCAGTTCCAGGGTGATCAACGTCCGCGCCACGGTGCGCAGTTGGCCCATGGTAGCGGCCGCCCTGATGCCGTGCCCCATGACGTCGCCGACCACCAGCGCGACCCGGCCGGAGGACAGCGGGACGACGTCGAACCAGTCCCCGCCGACCTCGCTCACCACACTGCTCGGCAGATAGCGGTAGGCGATCTCCAGCCCCAGCGTGCGGTGGATCTCCTGCGGCAGCAGGCTGCGCTGGAGGGTGAGCGCCGTCTCCCGCTCCCGCCGGTACAGCCGGCCGTTGTCGATGGCCAGCGCGGTGCGCCCGACCAGCTCCTCGGCCAGCGCGCGGTCCGCCGGGCCGAACGACAGCGGATTGCGGGTACGGATGAACTCCGCGCCGCCCAGCACCAGTCCGCGCGCCAGCAACGGCACCATCAGGTACGAGTGCACACCTGCTTCCAGACCCGGCTGCACCCGGTCCTCGGAGGCGACGATCCGGCGCAGCGCCGTCTCGTCGACCTCCGACACCAGGATGGACCGCCCGGTGCGCAGGCTCTCCGCGTACACCTTGGCCGACTGCGAGGTCTCGCCGATCGCGTCGGCCGCGTCCGACATCAGCCCGTCGGCGTCCAGTTCGCCGACCGCCACCGCCCGCATCAGCACCGAGCCGTCCGGCGGCACCGGTGCCGGTTCCTCGCCGCCGAGCACCGCCTCGCGCAGATCGACGGTGACGAAGTCGGCGAACCGGGGGATCACCACCTCGATCAACTCGTGGGCGGTGCGGTAGAGATCCAGGGTGGTGCCGATCCGGTTGGACGCCTCGTTGAGCAGCGACAGCCGCTGCTGCGCGGCCCACGCCTCGTCGAGCGCGCGCTGCCGGGCGGCCGCCGCGTCCCGCTCCCGGGTGAACAGCAGCGCGTTGTCGATCGAGACGGCCGCCCGCACCGCCAACTCCCCGGCCAGCGCGAGGTCGTCGTCCTCGTACGGGCGCTCCAGCACCGTCCGGTAGAACGCCGCGACGCCGACCGGCGAACCGCGCGCGATCAGCGGCACCACCATGAACGAGCGGACCTGCTGCTCGTGCACCG
>NZ_JZWY01000437.1:0-455 GCF_000966955.1 Streptomyces sp. NRRL S-495 | reverse complement strand
TGCTGCTCGTGCACCGCCGCGGCGCGCACCGGATCGTCCCGGAACCAGGCCATCCCGGCCTCGTCCATCCGCGGGACCAGCACCGGACGGCGGTGGCGGAGCGCCCAGGCGTACGGGGAGGAGGCCGGGAAACGGTGTACCCCGCCGCTCCGGTCGATCGGCCGCAGGGTGGAGCGGTCCGCCGAATGGAAGGCCATCCGCCGCAGCAGCGCCGAGCCGTCGCCGGACGGCCGCGCCTCGCGCTCGCCGCGCACCAGGTCGTCCAGCACTTCGACCACCACCGTGTCGGCCAGCCGGGGGGTCGCCACGGCGGCCAGCTCCTCGGCGGTCTGGGCGAGGTCGAGCGTGGTGCCGATCCGGGCGGAGGCCACGTTGACCAGCGCCAGACGCTCCTGCGCGGCCTTCGCCTCGCGCAGCGCCTGCTGGCGGGCGAGCACGATCTGGTGCTGGCGCAG
>NZ_JZWY01000436.1:0-7015 GCF_000966955.1 Streptomyces sp. NRRL S-495 | reverse complement strand
AGGTAGAGCCGGGCGTTGTCGATGGCCACGGCGGCCCGGGAGGCAAGCTCGTCACCGAGCGTGATGTCGGCCTCGGCGAAGGACTCCCGCTCGCCGCGCCGGGAGTAGACGATCATGCCGAGCGTGGTGCCGCGCGCCACCAGCGGGGTGATCCGCACCGAACGCGGACGGTCACCGAGGAACGCCTGCCGGCGGCTCTCGGTGATCGCGTCGCTCAGCGGCGGCAGTTCCCAGGACGGCACCACCACTGTCCGCCCGGTGGCCAGCGCCCGGGCGTAGGGGGAGTCCGGGGTCACCTCGTACACGGTGTCGACCGGCAGTGCCTCGGCCGGGTACAGCGGATCGGAGGTGGCCAGGGCCAGCCGGCGCACGTGCTGCGGCGCGGACGGGTCCAGCGGCTCGACGTTCCGGCCGGCCGCCAGCGCCTCCAGGGCGAAGACGCCGCTGATGTCGGCCACCTTGGGCACCATGGCGTCGGCCAGCTCCCGGGCGGTCTGCCGCAGGTCCAGCGTGGTGCCGATGGAGGCGGTGGCCTCGACCAGCAGGGCGAGCCGCTCCTGCGCGCGGGCGGCGCGGGCGTCGGCCCGGAAGCGCTCGGTGATGTCGATGATGGTCGAACTCACGCCGAGCACCCGGCCGCCCGGCTCCTCCAGCCGGAAGTAGGAGGCGGACCAGGCGTGGTCGTGGGTCGGGTCGCCCGGGGTGCGGCCGTGCGAGCGGGCGTCCAGCACCGGTTCGCCGGTCTCCAGCACCCGGCGCATCACGGCCTCGCTCTCGGCGCCGTTGATCCCGGGCAGCAGCTCGGTCAACCGGTGCCCGAGGTGCCGCGCGACCGGCAGCCCGTTGACCCGGGCCAGCGCCTCGTTGATCCGCACGAAGGCGAGCTGGGCGTCGTAGACGGCCATCCCGACCGGGGACTGCGAGAAGAAGCCGTCCAGCACCGCCAGGTCCGCCTGGATCCGGCGCAGCGTGGTCACGTCCGAGGCCACCGCGAGCACCAGCGGGCTGCCGGCCGGACCGGCGATCGGATGGGTGCGGAACTCCAGGTTGACGTGGTGCCCGTCCCGGTGGCGCACCGGGAACACCCCGGACCAGCCGCGGCCGTCCAGGATCTTCTGGAACAGCTCCAGCACGTCCGGCCGCTGCTCCTCCGAGGCCAGCAACTGCGCGGCCCGCGCGCCGATCGCCTCCTCCGGGGAGTAGCCGAGCAGGGCCTCGGCATCACTGCTCCAGTGCAGGATCCGGCCGTCGGCCTCGATCAGCGCGGTGGCGATCGGCACCATCAGCAGCGCGTCGGGCCCCTCGGCCGGTTCCGGGCGCACCCCACCCCCGGACGGCACCCGCCCGGGCCCGTCGGCCCCGCGCTCACGACGCTCGTTCACCATGCTCGGTCACCATGGCCAGCACCGCCCGGAGATCGTCCCCATCAGCCCTGCCATCCTCCCACGCCCCCCACCACCCCCGCACGACACACCCGCCCCGCCCGGCGGTCACCCGCCGCACGGGCGGCCGGACGGCCGAACGCCGACAGGCGCCCGACCTCGCCGCCGTCGTCACCACCAGCGCCTTCACCGAGCCCGCCACCGCATTCTGCGTTCAGACCGGCATCCGCACGACCGACCACCGCGCCCTCGCCCGGTGGGCCGAAGGCACCGGTGGACCCCCCTGGCACCGAGACACCGCCCATCCGACGGCGTCCGGCCCGGCAGAACCCCATGCGACCTTTCAGCAGGCGTGGTTCCGGCGACGGGTCGCCCTAAACGCGGACCTGTTCGCGGGCCTGGGTGTCGGAGACGAGCCGGGCCAAGGATGCGCGGGTTTCCGACAGCGCGGAGATCCGGTCGTCCAGACCGGCGAGATGTTCCTGGAGGGTCTCCAGCCTGCATCCGGCGACCGTGCCGTCCTGGCGAATGCACGGCTGCAGGTCGCGGATGACGCGGGTCGGCAGGCCGGCATCCAGCAGCGCGCGAATGCGCCGGACCACGACGGGGGCGTTGTCGTCGTAGCGGCGGTGGCCGCTGTCGAGGCGGTAGGACTCCAGGAGGCCCTGCTCCTCGTAGTAGCGCAACAGCCGGACGGAGGTGCCCGTTGTGGCGGCGAGCTCACCGATCTTCATGTGGCGCCCCTCACAACCCCTTGAACCTCACATCGATGTGAGATCTTAGCGTGAGGGCATGACGAACACAGAACGCCCCATAGCCCTCTACGGTTTCCTGCGCCCCAGGCCGGAGCGCGCGGACGAGGTCCGGCGCATTCTCTCCTCCTTCGTGGAACCCACCCGGCGCGAACCCGGCAACATGCAGTACCACCTCCACGAGCACGAGGACGGCCGCTTCTTCCTGTACGAGGTGTGGCGCTCCCAGGCAGACCTGGACCGGCACAACGCGACACCCCCGCTGCGCGCCTTCCTTCAGGATCTGTCGACCTTCCTGGAGGAAGACCCGGAAGGCTACTTCGACACCATGCTCAGCCCGTACCCCGGGGCAGAACCGGTTCTCGCCTGACTTGAGACAGATGCCACGGCGGCTGGTCGTTCTCCCCGCACAGGCGGGGAGTGCCCCTCTGTGGTTGGTCAAGCGGTTCGAGGCTGTTCCTCGGCTGTTCGTGGCCGGCACAGGAGGCGAGGTGGGCGGCGGTCGGGAACGCACTCGCGGCGCCGCCGTCGATCAGGGCCCGTGCGGGCCCGTGTTCAGCGGGCGGACCAGATCGGGCAGTCGGCCGTGTGGCGGGTCAGCATCACCACGGTCCCGCCGTCCGTGATCTGCCGGTCGCGCGAGACCGTGCAGCACGCCACCGGTACCGAAGGCATCGCCCGGGCGGTTGCGGGAGCCTCGTCCCGCTCCGGCACCGCGGTACGCGGCCACGCGGGCTCCACGACCGTCGGCACGGACCGACGAAGGGAGGTCCGGCGGCCGACCTGCCCGACGGGCACTCCGAGAGCTCGGGCACGGGCGTGAAGACGGCGGCGGTCACGGCGTTCGGACATGGTCATACCCTGCACCCTCCCACCCCCTCCGCACCAGCGGCCGGGCGGACGCCTTCGGATCGCCCCACCAACAAGGGGCACCCGAACCGGCCCACCCGCCCGCGCTCCCGCCCACCACCTGGCACCGCAACCGCCCCAGCCGTACCCGACCCCGATACAGCTGGGCTTCCCCTCCGGAACCCCGGTCCGCACCGTCGGGCAGGGATGACGCCATGAGCCGCTACTCCCTGACTCCTCAACAGCTTCGCCAGGTAACCGGGCCCGGCCGGGAGCTATAAAAAAACGAGAGCTATAAAAAAAGATGACAAAGCCGCCCTGCGGAGCACTCTCCGAGCCACCGGTTACGGCCTCCGTCCCACAGACGGAGGCCGTGTCGACGGACAGGCCGGAGTGGCTCCGCCCGGAGGTCCGGGGGAGACCGGGGCTGCTTGCAGGGGATCCTGTCGTGCTGCGCGCGGGGATCCAGCTCGGACCGGCCTGCTGCGTGATCGCCTGTCGATGCATCCGAGCCGGGTTGGCTCGCTACTGGCCCGGGAAGGTGGCGCGGGTGGTCTGGAGGGTGCGGAGGAGGCGGACGGCGGGGGTGTCGACGGAGCGGCGGGTGTTGGCGAGGACGATGACGCCGACCTGGCGCTCGGGGTCGAAGGCGATGAAGGAGCGGTAGCCGCCTGTGCCGCCGTTGTGCCAGATCTGGAGGTGGCCGCCCTGGCGGGCGTGGAGGCGGTGGCCGAGCCAGCCGAGGTGCATCCAGGCGACCGGGTTGACCCGGTGCCGGACCTCGCGGGTGAGGGCGATCGCGGGGCCGAGTGGTGCGTCCCCGGCGTCGCCGGCCAGTTGGGCCTGGAGGAGGACCGCCAGGTCGGCCGCGGTGGAGTGGAGGCCGCCCGCGCCGGCGAGGTCGGCGAGGTGCCAGGCCGGGACCGGCCGTCCGCCGGGGGTGTGTCCGGGGGCGAGGCGGGCCGTCCGCTCCGGGTCGGGCTCCAGGACGGTGTCCTTCAGCCCGAGCGGTTCGCAGACCTCCCGCCGGACGAGTTCCCCGTAGCCGACGCCGGCCCGGTGGGCGAGGGCGAGGCCGAGGAGCCCGGCGCCGAGGTTGGAGTAGCGGAAGCTGCGGCCGGGGGCGGCCCGGAGCCTGGTCCGGCCGAGGCCGGTCAGCAGGGACTCGGTGGTGCAGTGCGCGTACGGGTCGGGCTTGTTGGGGCTGAGGAGGGAGGACAGCAGCATGCCGGCGGGCAGCCTCGGCAGGCCGGAGGTGTGGGTGGCGAGGTGCCGCAGGGCGAGCGGCTCAGGGCCCTTGGCCGGGACGGTGGCGCCGGCCGGGAGGGCGTCGGCGAGCACCTCGGCGAGCGGGTCGTCGAGGGTGACGGTGCCCGCCAGGGTCAGCCGGGCGAGCGCGAGCGAGGTGAAGACCTTGGTCACCGAGCCGATCTCGAAGAGGGTGTCGGGGCCGGGGGGACCGCCGGCGGCCCCGGGGCCGGTGCGTCCGGCGCCGCGGATCTCCACCGTGCCGCGGGCGAGGCCGGCGACCACCGCGCCGACCTGTTGGCCGGCGAGGCGGTCGGCGGTCTGCTGGACGAGGCTGCCAAGATCGTTCATGAGTACGAGCCTAGGAGGGGCGGGAGGGCGGCGGCGTCCACCGCGGCGACGATTTCGGCACCCGCCGGTCGTCCCCGGGAGGTACGGCGCCGCCGTCCCGCCGGTCCGTCAGCAGCTCAGGTTGTTGCCGGGGACGGTGCCGAGCAGCTGGGTGAAGCGCTGGTAGGCGTTGATCCGGCTCTGCACCTGCGCGGGGTTGCCGCCGTTGCACTCCAGCGAGCCGTTGATGCTGCGGATCGTCTCGCCGAAGCCCGCGCCGTTGACCATGGCGTTGTGGGGGGTCATGGTGCCGGGCCCGTTCTGGGTGTTCCAGTACCAGAGCGCGGTCTTCCAGGCCACGGCCGGGTCGGTCTGCACCAGGTTGGGGTTGTGCAGCAGGTCGATGCGGAGGGCGTCGCCGGCGGCCTTGTAGTTGAAGTTCCAGCTCAGCTGGATCGGCCCGCGCCCGTAGTAGGCGGCCTGGCCGGCCGGGCAGCCGTAGGGCTGGGAAGTGTCGCAGTAGTGCGGGTAGTTGGCGGTGTTCTGCTCCACCACGTAGACCAGTGCGCCGGTTTCGTGGTTGACGTTGGCGAGGAAGGCCGCGGCCTCCTGCTTGCGGACGGTGTCGGTGCCGGTGGCGGCGAACGCGGGGTACGCGGAGAGGGCGTCGATCAGGCCCTGGTAGGTGTAGAAGGGGTTCCGGTTCGGGAACATCTGGTTGAACTGCGCCTGGCTGACCGGGAATCCGCCCGGGTTCACGGTGCCCGTGGGGGTGGGCGTACCGGTCGGGTTCGGGCCGGTGCCGCAGCCGCCCTGGTCGGACCAGACGCCCGAACCGCCGGTGCTCGGCGGCTCGTTCTGGGTCCACCACTTGGCGAGCCAGTTGTGGCCGTTGTACGAGACGGCGGCCCCGCCGGTGTAGACGGCGGAGGAGTTCCAGGGCGTCGCGCAGACGGCGGCGCTGGCGTTGGCGGCGGGCAGCAGCAGGATCACCGCGAGCGCCGTGAGGACGGCGGACAGCAGTGCGAGCAGGCGTTTCGTGGACACTTGATCACCCCTTGTGCGGTGGGGGCCGCACGGTCGTGGAGGACGGGACGTCGGGGCAGGGGAGCCGGGCCCCGCGGTGGGGGGCACGTCGTGGGGGACGGGCCGACCGGGGTGCGGGCCGGGTGCGGGGCTGTTCCAGACTCAAGCGGAGTGGTCTATACCTGTCAAGGGGGTCGGGGCGAATCGCCCGGAACGGGGTGGCGGCGGAAGGCCCGACGGGCGCCCCTCGCGCCGCCGGGCGGCCCGTCCGGGCCCGGCCGCCGGGTCTGGGAGGATGTCCGGGTGGATCAGACCCCCGACGCCGCCGCCCGGTCGGGCCCCGGCGCACCGATCAGGTCGGGCATCCCGGAGCACGGCCGGGTGCCCAAGTACTACGCCGTCAAGGGCCGGCTGGAGGCGCTGCTCGACGAGCTCGGCGAGGGGGGCGTGCTGCCGACCGAGCGCGAGCTCGCCGCCCGCTTCGGGGTGGCCCGGGAGACCCTCCGCCAGGCCCTGCGCGAGCTGCTGATCCAGGGCCGGGTCCGGCGCCGGGGCCGCAGCACGGTGGTGGCCGGCCCCAAGCTGGAGCAGCCGCTCTCGCTGGCCAGCTACACCGAGGGCGTGCGGCGCCAGGGCCGGGTGCCGGGCCGCACCCTGATCGGGCTCGAACGGCTGGGCGCCGACCCCCAGTTGGCCGGGCAGTTGGGGATCGGCCCCGGCGATCCGGTCTGGCACCTGGAGCGGGTGCTGCTCGCGGACGGTGAGCGGGTGGGTCTGGAGAGCACCTATCTGGCGGTCGGGCGGGTGCCGGGGCTGGAGGAGGAGTTCGACCCCGGGTCCTCGCTGTACGCGTACCTCGGCGAGAAGGTGGGCATCTCCTTCGGCGCCGCCGACGAGCGGATCGAGACCGTGCTGGCGACCCCGCGCGAGGCGCTGCTGATCGGCACCCCGCCCGCGCTCCCGATGCTGCTGCTGCACCGCCTGACCAGGGATTCCGCCGACCGGCCGGTGGAGCGGGTCCGCTCGCTCTATCGGGGCGACCGCTTCAGTTTCACCACCAGGCTCGAGGCGGACTGAGCTCCTCCGACTCCCTCGGTGGGCCGTCCATGATCACGAGAAGATAACGGGTCTGGACCGAATTCGGGCGTTGTTCACACCCGGGTCGGAAACCCGGCGACCCCCGGCCATCCGCTGCTCCGACCGTAGTCACCGCCCCGTTCCGCGCCATGACGACGCATCAGGAGGACGACGTGACCCCCCCGGATCCCCGCCGCGCAGCAGACCCCCGCCACCCCGCAGACCCACGCCACCGGGCCCGCCCCCGCCGCCTCGGGCCTGTCCCGCCGGGGCCTGCTCCTCGGCACCGCCGCGGCCCTCGCCGCCGGCCCGCTGGCCGCCACCGCCGCCCACGCCGCCACCGCCGCCCGC
>NZ_JZWY01000435.1:0-10660 GCF_000966955.1 Streptomyces sp. NRRL S-495 | reverse complement strand
GAGATGTGTATAAGAGACAGCCCCGCGACTGCTGCCGCGGCCGCCGCCCGCACCCCCAAGGTCCTGGTCATCGGCCTGGACGGCACCATGCTCACCCGCATCAAGGACTCCGGCGCCCCGAACCTCGCCGCCCTGATGGCCGGCGGCCTCACCGCCGCGAGCAGCCTCTACACCAACCCGATGGCGGGCACCTCCTCCGGCCCCGGCTGGTCCACCATCGCCACCGGCGTCTGGCCGGACAAGCACAACGTCCGCGACAACAACTTCACCGCCCCCGCCTTCGCCGCCTACCCGGACTTCCTGACCCGGGCCGAGACGGCGAACCCGGCGCTCGCCACCTACGTGGTGGCGTCCTGGGCGCCGATCGCCGACACCATCTACTCCGGCCGGGTCGACACCCGGGTCGCCACCCCGTCCGCCGAGTACGACACCGGCACCACCGCCCGCGCCGTCGCCCGGCTGCGCGACGGCAACCCCGACGCGGTCTTCGTCCAGCTCGACAACGTCGACCACGCCGGGCACAGCAGCGGCTCCGCCAGCCAGGCCTACCTGGACGCGATCCGGGGCGTGGACGCCCAGGTCGGCCAGATCCTCACCGCCGTCCGGGGCCGGGCCGGCTACGCCCAGGAGGACTGGCTGGTGATGATCACCGCCGACCACGGCCACACCCCCACCGGCGGCCACGGCGGCTCCACCTGGGAGGAGCGGCAGACCTTCGTGATCGCCAACGGCTCGGCGTTCCCGGCCGGTTCGGTCCGCCACGACGTGCGGATGGTCGACATCGCGCCCACCGCCCTGGCCCACCTCGGCATCGCCGCCGACCCCGCCTGGGGCCTCGACGGCACCCCGATCCCGGCCCTGGTCCCGGACGACTTCGACGCGCTGCGCCCGCAGCTCACCGGCCGGGTCGACGAGACCGGCATCGCCGCCGGCGTCCTCGGCTTCACCCGCACCGCGCCGGCCGGCTGGTCCGTCGACAACTCGGCGATGGGCACCGGCGGCGTCACCGAGTGGCGCGGCTGGTCGTTCACCACCGACGAGTTCTGGACCAAGGCCCAGCGCGACCAGAACCGCGAGCTCAACGTCCGCTCCCGCAACGTCTTCGCCGTCGCCGACTCCGACGAGTGGGCCGACAAGACCTTCCAGGGGAACTACGACTCCACCCTGGTCAGCCCCGAGTACCCGGTGGCGGGCCGGAGCAGCGTCCCGGTCACCTTCACCACCTTCTACCGGCCGGACGGCGTCCAGACCGCCCGGGTGCTCGCGGTCTGGGACGGCGGCACGCCCGTCGAGGTGAAGAGCTGCACCGCCGACACCAACGGCCGCCAGCGGCTGGACCTGGCCGTCCCGGCGGGCGCGAGCCGGCTGCGGCTGCGCTTCCGGTACACCGGCAGCAACAACTGGTACTGGGTGCTCGACAACGTCCGGGTCGGCTGAGCCGGTCGGGCCGGACCGCCTCCCGAGCGAGTCGGACGGCCGGACCGCCGCCCGGGCCCGGGCGGCGGTCGGGCTCAGGGGGCGAGCGCGGCGCGCAGCCGCTCGGCGACCAGCGCCGCGTCCGCCTCGTCCGGGTACGCCCGGCGCGGCCAGAAGAAGCCGCGCAGCCCGTCCTTCGGGTTGCGCGGCACCACATGGACGTGCAGGTGCGGCACCGACTGGCTGATCCGGTTGTTCGCCGCGACGAAGCTCCCCGCCGCCCCCAGCCCGAGCTCCACCGCCGCCGCCACCCGCTGCACCCGCAGGAAGAACGGGCCCACCGCCGCCGGCGGCAGGTCCGCCAGGGTGGGGTGGTGGTCGCGGGGGACCACCAGCACATGGCCGGGGAAGAGCGGCCGGCGGTCCAGGAAGGCCACCGCCACCCCGTCGTCCAGCACCCGGTGCGCGGGCTCCGTACCGGCGACCACCGCGCAGAACACGCAGTCCATCCGTCCATTCAACCGGCCCCGGGCCGCCCCGGCACGCGCTCCCGCCCGGCTCACCCGTCCGGACCCCGAGCGGGTGCGGGCCGGCGGCGGCCGGGCGCACCGTGCAGGTGGGGCGCGCGGCGCGTCCCGTCGACGAGGAGGTGGCCCGGATGGCGGGCAAGTTCGAGGTGTACGAGGACGCCGGCGGCAAGTACCGGTTCCGGCTCAAGGCGGGCAACGGCGAGATCGTCGCCACCGGCCAAGGCTACGCGAGCAAGGACGCCGCCCACAAGGGCGTGGAGGCCGTCCAGCGGGCGGCGAGCGGCGCGAGCGTGGTGGACGTCGCCAAGTCCGGGGCCGCGGCCTGACCCCGGCGGTCCGTGCCGGGCCGGCCCGGGCGGCACGAGCGCCCCGGCCGGCCCCGCACCGTCGTTCTGCTCCAGTGGCCGGGCAGGCCCGCGTCGCTACTCGTAGCGGTAGAGCAGTGCCTCCCGCTCGTTCTGCTCGATCGCCTCGACGGTCAGCTCGGGGTCCGCCAGGTGCGAGAGCGTGACCTCGGCCGAACTCGGCTGGGCGTCCTTGGCGAGCCAGTTCTCCGGCTTCCATGCCGAGGCGCGCAGGAACGCCTTCGGGCAGTGTGCGAAGACCTCCTCGACGGCGACCACGATCGCGCTGCGCGGTGGCTTGCCGACCGCCGTCAGCTGCTCCAGCAGCCGGGGGTCGGTGGAGACGCAGGCCCGCCCGTTGACCCGCAGGGTGGTGTCCCGGCCCGGCACGACGAACAGCAGCCCGATCCGGCCGGTCCCGATGATGTTGTGGAGGGTGTCCAGCCGCTTGTTGCCGGTCGCGTCCGGGATCGCCAGGGTGAACTCGTCGAGCACCGACACGAGTCCGGCCGGGCCGCCGCGCGGGGACACGTCGCAGCGTCCCTCGGTGTCCACGCTGGCCAGGAAGACCAGCGAGGAGCAGGCGATCAGCTGCCGGGCGACCTCGTGGATGCGGTCCACCTGCTTGCGGCTGGCGTGGTCACTGGGCTGCTCGTAGATCTCCCGCAGCCCGGCCGTGTCACGGACGGAGGTGGCGGCGAGCGCCTCGAACAGGCCGGAGGGCCGATCCGGCCCGGGGGTTGACGGAACAACGGACTCCGGTGTGCTGGTCATACCGATCAAGGTAGCCGAGCCTGTGCGGGGGCGGCCGTTCGCCGTCGGGAAATCCCGCCCGAACCCCTCGCCACCAGCGTTTTCCCGTCGATAATGGGGCCAGGACGATAATGGGCCAGGACGCTTTCGGGGCAGGTGGTCGCCGTGATCATCAGAATCTGGGCCGGGCAGGTCATGACCGGGCACATCGAGGAGTTCTGCGAGGTGTTGACCAGCAAGGTGCTCCCACAACTCGGCCGCACCGACGGCTGCCTCGGCGGGGAGCTGTTGCGCTCCGTCACCGAGGGCGGGCACCGGGTGCTCGTGGTCAGCCGCTGGCGCGACGAGGCGGCGCTGCTCGGCTACGCGGGGCCGATGTGGCGGATCCGGCCGGTCTGGTCGGAGGGCGAACTGCGCTACCTGGCCCACCCGCCGGAGGTCACCCACTTCACGCCGGTCCCCGCGCCCTGATCCACCGCGGCCGGACGATCCGGACGCCGCCGGTCGTGCTCAGACGATCAGCGGAACGGGGTGCACCTCGTCCGCCGGATGCCCGGTGCGCTCGTGGATCCGCTGCACGGCCTCCTTCGACGGAGCCTCGGACAGGCAGTAGACGTGGCCGGACTCCGGATCGGCCCAGGCCTGCTCGAAGGTCACGCCCTCCTCGGCCTGGATCGCCAGGTCCGCCTGGTGCGCCATCCGGAACTGCTCCTCGGTGATGCCGGCCATCCCGTGGTGGACGTCCATGAACTTGGCCATAGCTCCCGCACCTCCCGCGGTCGCCCGCGACGGCGAGTGCCGCCGCCCCGGTACCACCAGCCTGCGCCCGACGCACCCCGGGCCGCCACCGGACGCACCCCGGGCAGACAGCGCAGCCCCCGGCCGACGACCCCGCGCCGTCCATTCCCCGGCGCCGAGTGAAAGAGACCACAGTGGACACCTCTCCCTGGCTCCGCGCGGATCATGGCAGAATGACGGCAGAAGTAGCAGTGACGTTCAGCGCACTCCGGGGTCGGTGAAAATCCGAACCGGCGGTTACAGTCCGCGACCCGTCCGCAGCCAGCGGCCGGTTGACCAGGTGAAATTCCTGGACCGACGGTTAAAGTCCGGATGGGAGGCGTGCGCGGCGGACGAGTGAGCAGGGCCCGTGGTCCCCCGGTGGACTGCGGGAGGCGGTGTGCGGCGACGGACGGGGTTCCCCCTCGTTCCGGCGCCCGGTTCGGCGGCAGCCCGGCGACGGGTCCCGTTGCCGTCCGGCGGTCCGCGTACCCCCGCGCCCACACCTGTCCGTGTCCTTCTCCCGTGCCACACCCCGGAGTCCGCGCCCCAAGCGCGAGGAGAACCCGGGTGTTCACCGGCATCATCGAAGAGCTCGGCGAGGTCGTGTCGATCGAGGAGATCGGCGACTCCTCGCGAATCCGTCTGCGCGGCCCGGTGGTCTGCGAGGGCGCGCGGCACGGCGACTCCATCGCGGTCAACGGCGTCTGCCTGACCGTCGTCGACACCCCCGAGGAACTCGCGGCCGGTACCGGCGAGTTCAGCGCCGATGTGATGGCCGAGACGCTCCACCGTTCCAGCCTGGGCGAGTTGAAGCCCGGCGGGCAGGTCAACCTGGAGCGCGCCATGGCGCTCGGCGCCCGGCTCGGCGGGCATCTGGTGCAGGGTCATGTCGACGCCACCGGGCGGCTGTTGAGCCGCGAGCCGGGGGAGCGCGACGCGGCCGGCGAACTCCGCTGGGAGGTGCTGCGGTTCTCGCTGCCCGACTCCGTCTCGCGCTACCTGGTCGAGAAGGGCTCGATCACCGTCGACGGCGTCAGCCTCACCGTGGTCGAGGCCGCCCGCGACAGCTTTACCGTCAGCCTCATCCCGGCCACCCTCGCGCTGACCACCCTCGGCACCAGGGCCGTCGGCGAGAGCGTCAACCTGGAGGTCGACGTCCTCGCCAAGTACGTCGAGCGGCTGCTGGAGGCCCGCACCCTCCCGCCCCTGCCCGCAACGGACGGCACTCCGGGGGAGGAACGGTGAACTGGCTCAACGGCACCGTCCACCTGCTCGGCCAGGACGTCTACCGCTCCGACATCATCGGCAACCTGCTCGGCCTCACCGCGCTCGCCCTCGGCTGGCAGCGGTCCCGGCTGACCTGGCCGGTCCAACTGCTCTCCGGCGTGGTCCTGGTCGGCGCCTACTGGAGCGCCCACCTCAGCGGCGGCGTCGGCAAGCAGATCGTGGTGATCACGGCCGCCGTGTGGGGCTGGACCAGGTGGCAGCGCGGCGCGCGGGGCGAGGGCGACGTCGCCGTGCGCTTCGCCACCGGCCGCGAGCGCGCCGTGCTGATCGGCGGCACCGCGCTCGGCACCCTGGCGGTCGGCTCGCTCTTCACCGCCGTCCCGCAACTGTCCTGGGACGCCTGGCCGGACGCCTACATCTTCGTCGGCACCCTGGCCGCGATGGTCGCCCAGGCCCGCGGCTGGGTCGAGTTCTGGTTCGCCTGGATCGCCGTCGACCTGGTCGGCGTGCCGCTCGCCTTCGACAACGGCCTGGTCTTCTCCGGCTTCACCTACTCCGTGTACTTCGTCCTGGTCCTGCTCGGCCTGCGCGCCTGGTGGCTCCGCGGCCGCACCGCACACCCCGTGACCGACCCCGTCCTCCAGGGAGCCTCCGCATGACCGAGAACCCCACCACGCGTCCGGCCGAGCACCCCATCACGAGTCCGGCCGGGGACCCCGTCGGCGAGTTCGTCCTCGACCCGGTCGAGCGGGCCGTCGCCGACATCGCGCTCGGCCGCGCCGTGATCGTCGTCGACGACGAGGACCGCGAGAACGAGGGCGACATCGTCTTCGCCGCCTCCGCCGCCACCCCCGAGCTGATGGCCTTCACCGTCCGCTACAGCTCCGGCGTGATCTGCGCCCCGATGACCGGCGCCGAGCTGGACCGGCTCAAGCTCCCGCCGATGACCCAGGTCAACGAGGACCGCAAGGGCACCGCCTACGCCGTCTCGGTGGACGCCAGGGACGGCGTCGACACCGGCATCTCGGCCGCCGACCGGGCCCGCACCGTGCGCCTGCTCGCCTCGCCCGGCACCGGCCCCGGCGACCTCGCCCGGCCGGGGCACGTCTTCCCGCTGCGCGCCGTCGAGGGCGGCGTGCTGGTCCGCCCCGGCCACACCGAGGCCGCGGTCGACCTGGCCCGGCTGGCCGGCCTGCCGCCGGCCGGCGCGATCGCCGAGGTGGTCAACGACGACGGCACCATGGCCCGGCTGCCCGAACTGGTGGCCTTCGCCCGCGAGCACAACCTGGCGATCATCTCGATCGAGGACCTCATCGCCTACCGCCGCCGCACCGAGCTGCACGTCGACCGGGCCGCCGTCACCGCCCTGCCGACCGCGTACGGCGAGTTCACCGCCGTCGGCTACCGGGGCACCCTCGACGGCGTCGAGCACATCGCGCTGGTCGCCGGCGGACTGGCCGAGGACGGCCGGCTCCCCGACGGCGAGGACGTCCTGGTCCGGGTCCACTCCGAGTGCCTGACCGGCGACGTGCTCGGCTCGCTGCGCTGCGACTGCGGCCCCCAGCTCCAGGCCTCGCTGCGGCGGGTCGCCGAGGCCGGCCGGGGCGTGGTGCTCTACCTGCGCGGCCACGAGGGCCGGGGCATCGGACTGGCGCACAAGCTGCGCGCCTACGAGCTCCAGGAGCGCGGCCGGGACACCGTCGACGCCAACCTCGACCTGGGCCTGCCCGCGGACGCCCGGGACTACAGCATCGGCGCCCAGATGCTCGGCGACCTCGGCGTCCGCTCGCTGACGCTGCTGACCAACAACCCGGACAAGCTCACCGCGCTCACCGAGCACGGGCTCAAGGTCAAGGGCCGCGAGCCGGTGGAGATCCCGGCCGGTGCGCACAACGCGCGCTACCTGCGGACCAAGCGCGACCGGATGGGCCACGACCTGCCCGGCCTCGACGGCTGACCCGGCCGCACCGACACCCCTCCCGCACCGACACCCCCTCCCGTACTGATCCGCACCGCAACCCGAACCACCGAAAGGCACCGCACATGAGCGGCCACGGAGCCCCCGAGCTGACCATCGACAACGCCGCCGACCTCAAGGTCGCCGTGATCGCCGCCCAGTGGCACGAGCAGGTGATGAACGGCCTGCTCGACGGCGCCCACCGCGCCCTCAAGGAGCTGGGCGTCGCCGAGCCGACCGTCCTGCGCGTCCCCGGCACCTTCGAGCTGCCGGTGGCCGCCAAGCGCCTCGCCGACCGCGGCTACGACGCCGTGATCGCCCTCGGCGTGGTCGTCCGCGGCGGCACCCCGCACTTCGACTACGTCTGCCAGGCCGCCACCGCGGGCCTCACCCAGGTCTCCGTGGACACCGGCGTCCCGGTCGGCTTCGGCGTGCTGACCTGCGACAACGAGCAGCAGGCGGTGGACCGCGCGGGTCTGCCCGGCTCCAGCGAGGACAAGGGCCACGAGGCGGTCACCGCGGCCGTCGCGACCGCCCTCGCCCTGCGCGCCCTCTGAGCCGACGGGCCGGAGCACACTCCCGGACCGTGGACGTCCACCGGACTGTCCACGGTCCGGAATCGTTTACCGCCGGTCCGCCCGCACACCGTATGGTGAGTCCCATCATGGCTTCGAAGACATTCGAGGAGCTCTTCACCGAGCTCCAGCAGAAGGCCGCCACCGGCGACCCCTCGTCCTCCCGCACCGCGCAGCTCGTCCAGCAGGGCGTCCATGCGATCGGCAAGAAGGTCGTCGAGGAGGCCGCCGAGGTCTGG
Source organism: Streptomyces sp. NRRL S-495 (assembly GCF_000966955.1). Taxonomy (NCBI): domain Bacteria; kingdom Bacillati; phylum Actinomycetota; class Actinomycetes; order Kitasatosporales; family Streptomycetaceae; genus Streptomyces; species Streptomyces sp. NRRL S-495. The sequence goes on along the minus strand of NZ_JZWY01000435.1, from coordinate 2,839 downwards.
ATGGCCGCCGAGTTCCAGTCCGACGAGCAGACCGCCGAGGAGATCTCGCAACTCCTCTACCACCTTCAGGTGATGATGGTCGCCCGCGGGCTGACGCTCGACGACGTCTACAAGTACCTCTAGACCACTGGACCTCCAGTCCGCCGGACCGCTGGACCTCCGGTCCGCCCCGGCCGCCCGGAAACCCCACCCACACCGAACAGGTAAGGAACTGACCTCCATGCTGCGCATCGCCGTGCCCAACAAGGGTTCGCTCTCGGGTCCCGCGGCGGAGATGCTCCATGAGGCCGGCTACCGGCAGCGCAAGGACTCCAAGGAACTGGTGCTGGTCGACCCGGGCAACCAGGTCGAGTTCTTCTTCCTGCGCCCGCGCGACATCGCCGTCTACGTCGGCTCCGGCCGCCTGGACGTCGGGATCACCGGCCGCGACCTGCTGCTGGACTCGCACTCCAACGCCGAGGAGGTGCTCGCGCTCGGCTTCGCCGGCTCGACCTTCCGCTTCGCCCGCCCGGTCGGCGCGGCGGTCGAGGACGTCGCGGACCTCGAGGGCCTGCGGATCGCCACCTCCTACACCGGCCTGGTCGAGCAGCACCTCGCCGACCGCGGTGTGAAGGCCACCGTCACCAAGCTGGACGGCGCGGTGGAGACCGCGGTGCAGCTGGGCGTCGCCGATGTGATCGCCGACGTGGTGGAGACCGGCACCAGCCTGCGCAACGCCGGCCTGGAGGTGTTCGGCGAGCCGATCCTGATCTCCGACTCCGTGGTGATCCGCCCCAAGGGTGCCGGCGAGGACCCCCGCGTCGACCAGTTCCTGCGCCGGCTGCAGGGCGTGCTGGTGGCCCGCCGCTACGTGCTGATGGACTACGACATCCGCGCCGAGAACGTCGGCGCCGCCGTCGCCCTGACCCCGGGCCTGGAGTCGCCGACCGTCTCCCCGCTGCACACCGAGGGCTGGGTGGCCGTCCGCTCCATGGTGCTCCGCAAGGAGGCCCAGCAGATCATGGACGATCTGTGGGGCATCGGCGCCCGGGCGATCCTGGTCACCAACATCCACGCCTGCCGCCTCTGAGCGGCGCCGGCATAAGCACCGGTTGAATGGGGTGGGGCCGCCGTCGGCGCCCCACCCCGTTTCCGTCGGCCGGCCCCGTTCGCCGTCCGACCGCCCCACCCCTCGAACCACCCCGGAGCCCCTCGTGTCCACCCCCGCCGAGTTCCCCGTCACCTGGGCCCCGCGCCGCACCCGCGCCGTGCTGCTGCCGGTCTGCGCCGTGCTGGTGGTGCTGTTCGCCGTGATCGCGGTCGCCCTCCCGGCCAACTGGCAGCTCAACGACCGGATCATGATGGTGCTCAGCGGAGTGCTCTTCGCCTCCGTCGGCCTGATGCTGGCGCGGCCGCGGGTCAGCGCCGACGCAGAGGGCGTGACCGTGGTCAACTTCGTCCGCCGCCGCCGGCTGGCCTGGGCGGAGATCGTCGGCGTGAACTTCCGCCAGGGCGACCCGTGGGCCACCCTCGACCTCGCCGACGGCACCTCGCTGGCCGCCGTCGGCATCCAGCCCGGCGTGGGCAGGAACCAGGCGATCGCCGACGCCCGCGCCCTGCGCGACCTGGTCGCGCGGCACGGCGCCTGACACCCGCCGACCGACACCCGCGGACCGGCACCCGCCTGCCCGCCGATGCCCGTCCGCCGACGGACGCCCGGCGCCCGCTGACCGGCGTCCGGTGACCGGAATCCGACGCCCGGCCGTGCCCGAACGTGAATCCGACGGTCGCACGGGTATGGTCTACGCTGGCAAAAGCGGGGCAAAGGCATTGCCCTGCCCGAAATCGACCTGAGGAGTGACACTCCCCGTCCATGGACGATCCGTCCGGTAGTACCTGCGCCGCCCACCCTCCGACCGACGGACGGCAGGCGGCACTGTGATCACGGCCTGGTTGCTGCTTCTCGCGGCCCTCCTGCTCATCCTCGCCAACGGCCTCTTCGTGGCCGCCGAGTTCGCCTTCGTGACCGTGGAGCGCGGCGCCGTCGAGCGCGCCACCGCCACCGGGGACGCCAAGGCCGGCCGGGTCTCCCGGGCCCTGCGCCACCTCTCCTTCGAACTCTCCGGCGCCCAGCTGGGCATCACCGTCACCTCGCTGGTCGTCGGCATGCTCGCCGAGCCCGCGCTGTCGACCCTGCTGAAGCCCCTGTTCGGTGCTGTCGGCCTCTCCGACGGAGCCTCCCGCGGCGTCGCCGTGGTCATCGGCATGCTGCTCGCCACCGTCGTCCAGATGGTGATCGGCGAACTGGTCCCGAAGAACTGGGCGATCTCCCGCCCGCTCCAGGTGGCCCGCGCGGTCGCCGCCCCGCACATGGCGTTCTCCCGGGCCTGCCGCCCGCTGATCCGGGTCCTGAACGGCTCGGCCGACCGCACTGTGCGCGCCTTCGGCATCGAGCCGCAGGAGGAGCTGGACCACGCCCGCACCCCCGCCGAGCTGGTCTCGCTCGCCCGGCACTCCGCCCGGGCCGGCGCCATAGACGAGGAGTCGGCCACCCTGTTCGTGCGGACCCTCGGCCTCGGCGACCTCACCGCCGAGTCCGTGATGACCCCCCGCGTGGACGTCTCCGCGCTCCAGCGGGACGCCAGCGCCGCCGACGTCCTCAACCTCACCCGGGCCACCGGCCTGTCCCGCTTCCCGGTGTACACCGACACCCTGGACGAGGTCACCGGCACCGTCACCCTCAAGGACGCGCTCGCCGTCCCCGCCGCCCGGCGCGGCACCGTCCGGGTCGGCGAGCTTGCCGTCCCGCCGCTGCTGGTGCCCGAGAGCCTCCCCGCCGAGCGGCTGCTCGACCAGCTGC
>NZ_JZWY01000434.1:0-3978 GCF_000966955.1 Streptomyces sp. NRRL S-495 | reverse complement strand
GCTGCGCCGCCTCCAGCCGATGGCCATCGTGGTCGACGAGTACGGCGGCACCGCCGGCGTGGTCACCGTCGAGGACATCGTCGAGGAGATCGTCGGCGAGGTGCAGGACGAGCACGACCCGGCCGACGGCCCCGAACTGCTGCCGCTGCCGCCGGTCGACGGGCAGCCCGTCTGGGCGGCCGACGGCCGGGCCCGGCTCGACCAGCTGGAGGTCATCGGCCTGCACGCCCCGGAGGGCCCCTACGAGACGCTGGCCGGTCTGGTCACCGACCTGCTCGGCCGGCTGCCCGCCCCCGGCGACCGGGCCGAACTGCCCGGCTGGCGGTTCACCGTCGAGGCCGTGGACCGCCACCGGACCAGCCGGGTCCGGGTGGAACGCACCTCCGGGCACGACCGCCCGCACACTTCCGAGGACGAGGGCCGGACCCGATGACCGCGTTCCAACTCGCCGTCGCCCTCGTGCTGCTGCTCGGCAACGCCTTCTTCGTCGGCGCCGAGTTCGCCGTGGTCTCGGTCCGGCGCAGCCAGATCGAACCGCTCGCCGAGGCCGGCAACAAGCGCGCCCGCACCGTGCTGCACGCGCTGTCCAACGTCTCCGCGATGCTCGCCGCCGCCCAACTCGGCATCACCGTCTGCTCGCTGGGCCTGGGCGCGCTCGCCGAGCCGACCATCGCCCACCTGCTGGAGGCGCCGTTCCACGCGCTCGGCGTCCCGGCCGGCCTGATGCACCCGCTCTCCTACGGGATCGCGCTGGCCGTCGTGGTCTACCTGCACATGGTCATGGGCGAGATGGTGCCCAAGAACATGGCGCTGGCCGGCCCGGAGAAGGCCGCGCTCTGGCTCGGCCCGCCGCTGGACCGGCTGGCCCGCTGGCTGGCCCCGGTGATCGCCTTCCTCAACGCCTTCGCCAACGGTGTGCTGAGGCTGTTCAAGGTCGAGGGCAAGGACGAGGTCGAGTCGGTCTTCACCACCGAGCAGCTGATCTACCTGCTCGCCGACTCCGGTGACGCCGGACTGCTGGCGAAGGACCGCCAGGAGCGGCTGGAGGACGCCCTCGAACTGGGCCGCCGCCCGCTGACCGAGGTGCTGCTCACCCCCGAGCAGCTGGTCACCGTGGACACCAAGGTGACCGCCGCCCAGGTCGAGGAGCTGGCGCTGCGCACCGGCTTCTCGCGCTTCCCGGTCACCGACGGCGACCCGGCCGGCCACGGCTACCTGGGGTACCTGCACCTCAAGGACATCCTGGAGGTCGACGACCCGTCGGTGCCCGTCCCGGCCCGGCTGTGGCGGCCGATCACCGTGCTCCGCGGCACCCTGCCGCTGGACGACGCGCTCGGCGCGATGCGCCGGGCCACCTGCCACCTCGCGGCCGTCCTCGACCAGGACGGGCGGACGCTCGGCGTGGTGATGCTGGAGGACGTGCTGGAGGAGCTGGTCGGCGAGGTGCACGACCCGGACCACCGCTCGGCCGCGTAGGCCGAGTTGGCGGCGTAGACCGCATTGGCCGCTCGGGTCGCCCCTGCGGCCCACGCGCACCCCGGGAGGCCCCGGGAACCCCGGTTCCGCCCGGGGTTCCCGGGGCCGCTTCGCTCTCGGCGATTCCGCTCTGAGCGTGCGACGGTTCCCCTGCGGACGATCCCCGGGCAGGGTGGTCGGCATGAGACTTCTTCTGTTGGGTGGGACGGAATTCGTGGGGCGGGCCGTCGCGGAGGCGGCACTGGAGCGGGGCTGGGAGGTGACGGTCTTCCACCGGGGGACGCACGCCGCGCCGGAGGGGGCCCGGGTGCTGCACGGGGACCGGACGGCCGAGGGCGGGCTCGCGGCCCTGGCCGAGGGGGAGTGGGACGCGGTGGTGGACACCTGGTCCGCCGCCCCGTCGGTGGTGCGCGACAGCGCCCGCCTGCTGGCCGGCCGGGTCGGCCGGTACGCGTACGTCTCCAGCCGGTCGGTGTACACGTACCCGACGGCGGCCGGTGCGGACGAGAGCGCGCCGCTGGTCGAGGGCTCGCAGGACGACGGCGAGAGGCCCTACCCGGAGTCCAAGCGCGGCGGCGAGCTGGCGGCACTGGACGCCTTCGGCGACCGGGCGCTGCTGATCCGGGCCGGGCTGATCGTCGGGCCGTACGAGAACATCGGCCGGCTGCCCTGGTGGCTCGACCGGATCGCCCGCGGCGGCCCCGTGCTCGCTCCCGGTCCGCGTGACCTCGGGGTGCAGTTCATCGACGTCCGCGACCTCGCGACCTGGACCCTGGACGCGGTCGCGGCCGGCCTCGGCGGGCCTTACGACCTGGTCGGCCCGCGCGGACACAGCACCATGGGCGAGCTGCTGGAGGCCTGCGCGAAGGCCACCGGTGCCGAGCCCGAGCTGCGCTGGACGGCACCGGAGGTGATCACCGAGGCCGGCATCGCCCCCTGGGTCCAGCTGCCGTTCTGGGTCCCGCCGGGCGAGCTGTACGACACCGTGCACGGCGCGGACGTGAGCAAGGCACTGGCCGCCGGGCTGCACTGCCGTCCGGTGGCGGAGACGGTCGCCGACACCTGGGCGTGGCTGCAGTCGCCGACAGCTGGGCGTGGCTGCAGTCGATCGGCGGCGTCGCCCCGCATCGACCGGACCGGCCGACCGTCGGTCTGGACCCGGAGCTGGAGGCCGCGGTGCTGGCCGGCTGACGGCTCGCGCCCGCGTCCGCACCTGTGCCCACGCCTGCGCCCGCGCCCGTCCCCGAGGAGGGGCGGGGCCGGGCGGGGCCGGGTCCGGGCGGACCCGGTCTCAGCCCCGGCCGTCGATCATCTCGCCGTACGCCTGCACCAGGTCCGGCAGTCGCAGCGTGGCGAGGTCCTCCCGGCCGGGCGGCTCGCGCAGCAGGGTGAGCCGCAGGTCCCGGTAGGCGCAGGACTTCTCGTACAGGGTGCGGATGAAGCGGCCGTTGCCGAGCTCGTCGATCCAGCCCTCGCGGACCACATGGGTGCAGATCGAGGCCAACTCCTCGGCCGCGTCCTCGTCCCAGCCGTCGCCGTCCTGCCCGGCGAGCGCCGCGCCGATCGCGGTCAGCTCGCCGGGGCGGTAGCTGGGGAAGTCGACCCGGGTGGTGAAGCGGGAGTTGAGCCCGGGGTTGGTGGCCAGCAGCCGGTTCATGCCCTCGGGGTAGCCGGCCAGGATCACCACCAGCCGGTCCCGGTTGTCCTCGGCCCGCTTGAGCAGGACCTGCAGCGCCTCGTCGCCGTACGCGTCGCCCTTGCTGTAACCGGAGTTGGAGAGGCTGTAGGCCTCGTCGATGAAGAGCACGCCGTCCAGCGCGGAGTCGATCAGCTCGTTCGCCTTCACCGCCGTCTGACCGAGGAACTCCCCGACCAGGTCGGCCCGTTGGGCCTCCACCAGGTGGTCCCCGGAGAGCAGGCCGAGGGCGTGGAAGACCCGGCCGAGGATCCGGGCGACGGTGGTCTTGCCGGTGCCGGACGGGCCGGAGAAGACGAAGTGGCGCTTGGGCGGCTGGACCGGCAGGCCCTGCTCGGCGCGCAGCCGGGCCATCCGCAGCTGCGCCGAGAGCGCCCGCACCTGCCGCTTGACCGGCTCCAGGCCGACCATCCGGGAGAGCTCGGCCAGCGCGGCGTCCAACTCGGCCCGGTGGTCCCCGGGTTCGGACATCGCACTGGTGCTCGCCACCTGGGCCAGGGCGGTCTCGCCACGCGCCGCCGCGGGGGCGGCCGGGGAGGCGGCGGCGGGCTGCGGGGCGGTCGAGCCGGAGCGTCCGTTGCCGACCAGCGGGGGCGGTGCGCCCGCTCCGCCGCCGGGCCTGTTCCCGGTACCGCTGCCGCTGCCGGAACCCGGCCCGGCCGAGGTCGGCACGGCCGGGTAGTCGTCCTCCGCCTCGTCGTCGGCCTCGACCGGGCCGCCCGGGCCCGGGCTCCCGAAGGGGTCCGCGACCCCCGGCCCGCCAGCCGCACCGGATCCCGACAGCTCGGATCCGGACAGTTCCGCAT
>NZ_JZWY01000433.1:0-16737 GCF_000966955.1 Streptomyces sp. NRRL S-495 | reverse complement strand
CATCCGGACAGTTCCGCACCCGGCGGCAACTCCGTGCCCGACGGCTCGGCGCCCGCGAAGGCCGTCGCCTGCTCCAACCCCGCCTGCTCCAACCCCGCCTGCTCCGCCCCGAGTTCCGCACCCGCGCCGAACTCCGAGCCCGCCGCGAGCGCGTCGAAGCCGGCCTGCTCCAGGACGGCCGCGTCGAGCAGCGCCGCGTCGATCGCGTCCTCCTCCGCCCCGCGCCCCGCGTCCCGGCCGCCGATCCCGGCGCCGTCCAGCAGGGCGTCCGCCAGGTCGTCCTCCGCCGAGATCGCCGCGAGCCGGGCGGCGGTGTCCATGAACGCCGGGTCGGCCCGGTGCACGGCCCGGTAGAGCGGCAGCGCGGCCGCGCTGCGCCCGGCGCCCTCGTAGGCGCGGGCAAGCCAGTACCGCAGCTCCTTGCGCTGCGGCTGCTCGGAGCGGCAGCGGGCGAGCGAGGCGGCGAGCGGCGGCTGGGCCTGCGCGCACATGTCCAGCCGGACCCGGGCCATGCCGGCGAACAGCCCGGCCTCGATGCCGAGCAGCGGGTCGTCGAGCAGCCGGTCGGTGTCCCGGATCAGCTGCTCCCAGTCCTTGAGGAGGTAGGAGCGGCAGGCGTGCAGGAAACGCGCGGACGGGTCCTCGGCGGGGGCCGGGCACTGCTCCAGGGCGTGGTCCAGCTCGGTGAGGTGGCGCCCGTCCAGCCAGTGCGAGGCGTGCGCGAGGACGAGGTCCCGGGTGCTCTCCAGCACCGGTTGCACCCACCAGCCCAGCCAGTACCAGGAACTGAGCGGGCGTCCGTGCCGTCGGCGCTGCTCGCCGAACCGATTCTGGTGCCGGTGCATCGCGAGCAGCGCGCCGGAGGTGTCGCTGCGCAGCGCGTGCAGGCCGAGCCAGGCGTCGGCCATGCCGGGGTCGAGCCGGACGGCGGCGCGGAACTCCTCCTCGGCCCGGGTGTACGCCCCGGCCGTGTAGGCGTCCATGGCACGCAGCCAGGCGCGGTCGGCGAGCCGGTTCGGAGCCGGGCCGCCCGCGGTGTTGCTGTTGGAACTCTCCACTCAACGCCCCCCGCGATGTGGCTCGGGGCCCGGCCGGTGCGGCGGTGTGCGGACCCGCCGGTGGTCGTCTGCCCCCGGGGCGCATATGCGCCTGCCTGGAATCGTACCGGCGCGGCGCTGATCCGGAAGGGTGCCGCACGATGTCAAAAGCGATCGGGCGGAGGGCCGTTGAGGGGTGGCCGGCCCCGGGGCGGGGGAGTCGGACGGCACCCCCGGCTCACGGGGGAACAAGCCGGGGATGCCGGGTCCGAAGTTGCGGAATCAACAATTCCGCCAACGAGAGAGAACCTATTTCCTGACGACGTCGCAGGTCAAGGCCATTGTTGAAGGTTCACCGACGGTGCCCGGCGCGATCCGCCCGGTCACCCCGTCGACCAGGGTGCCGGCGTGCGGGCGGCTCGGGTCCGCGGCGAAATGTGCCGATTCGGCGAGTGCCCAGCCGGCCCAGAACTCCGCCAGCTCCGGACCGTCCCGCTCCTCGCCCCGCCGCCGGGCGGCCGCAGCGTCCAGCTCCATCCACACCAGCCGGGCCAGCTCCGGCCGCACCGCGCGCCGCCCGGCGCCGACCCCCTCGACCAGGACCACCGGCGCGAGCGGCACTGCGGCCGTCCCGGCGAACCGGCGCAGCGTCCAGTCGTACACCTCGTACTCCGCGTCCCGGCCCGCCGCCAGCGGCTCCAGCACCTGGCCGCGCAGCCGCCCGGTCCAGCCGAACGGCTCGGCGTGCGTCGCCAGGTCGTCCAGGTGCACCACCGGGGCGCCGCCGAGCGCGGCCGCCAGCCGGGCGGCGAAGGTCGTCTTGCCCGAGCCCGCGTGGCCGTCCACCGCGACCAGCCGCACCGGACCGCAGGACGGCGGCAGGGCCCGCAGCTCGGCGGCGAGGGCGGCCAGCGCGTCGGGGGCCGCCGGGGCCCGCACGGACCCGCCCGGGCCGGGCCGCACGACGGACCGCGAGCCGGGCCGGGAGCCGGGCCGCGCGACCGGCCGGGCGACGGGCCCCATTACCGGGGCGGCGGAAGTCTCGGAAGAAGCCACAACGTCAACCCTACGGCGGACTCCGCGCCGGTCCGGACAGGGTTGGAGTCCTCCCCGTGACGGCGGCGCCCTGATCAGGCATACTCGCATCGCCATGCCTGTGAACGGCCGTTCACCGCAATCCGGTGCCGCTCGGCCGAGGCTGCCACACCCCGCGCGGGCCCGACCACACCCCGGGGCCCGGCGCACGACCGAGGAGGCGACAGCCGCTATGACCACCTCCCCCGCGAAGTCCGTGGACCGCCAGCTGCCCAGCGAGGAGGCCCGCGAGCTCCTGAGCCTCACCCGGGACCTCGTCCAGCGTGAGCTGAAGCCGCGCGCCGCGGAGGACGAGGCCGTCGGCCGCTTCCCGCGCGAGGTCTTCCGCACGCTCGGCGAGGCCGGCCTGCTCTCCCTCCCGTACGACGAGAAGTACGGCGGCGGCGAGCAGCCGTACGAGGTCTACCTCCAGGTGCTGGAGGAGCTGGCGTCCGGCTGGCTGGCCGTCGGCCTGGGCGTCAGCGTGCACACCCTGTCCTGCCACGCGCTCGCCACCTTCGGCACCGACGAGCAGCGCGAGCGCTGGCTGCCCGGGATGCTCTCCGGCGAGCAGCTCGGCGCCTACTGCCTGTCCGAGCCGCAGTCCGGCTCCGACGCCGCGGCCCTGCGCACCCGGGCCGACCTGGACGGCGAGGAGTACGTCGTCGCCGGCACCAAGGCCTGGATCACCCACGGCGGCGAGGCCGACTTCTACAGCGCCCTGGTGCGCACCGGCGAGGAGGGCGCCCGGGGGATCAGCTGCCTGCTGGTGCCCGGCACCCAGCCCGGCCTGTCGGCCGCCCCGCCGGAGCACAAGATGGGCATGAAGTCCTCGCCCACCGCCCAGCTGCACTTCGACGGCGCCCGGGTCTCCCGGGACCGGCTGATCGGCAGCGAGGGCCAGGGCTTCCAGATCGCGCTCGCCGCGCTGGACTCCGGCCGGCTCGGCATCGCCGCCTGCGCGATCGGCGTCGCCCAGGCCGCGCTCGACACCGCCGTCGACTACGCGCGCAGCCGCCACCAGTTCGGCCGGCCGATCGCCGACTTCCAGGGCCTGTCCTTCATGCTCGCCGACATGGCCACCCAGATCGAGGCCGGCCGCGCGCTCTACCTGTCCGCCGCCCGCCGCCGCGACGCCGGCCAGGCGTTCTCCAAGGAGGCGGCGATGGCGAAGCTGTTCTGCACCGACGCCGCGATGCGGGTGACCACCGACGCCGTCCAGGTGCTCGGCGGCTACGGCTACACCCAGGACTTCCCGGCCGAGCGCTACATGCGCGAGGCCAAGGTGCTGCAGATCGTCGAGGGCACCAACCAGATCCAGCGCGTGGTGATCGGCCGCCACCTCACCAAGGGCTGACCGGTCGCCGAGGGCCGACCGGTCACGAACGGCTGACGGCACGCGAACGGCCCCCGGTGTCGCTCCTGGTTACGGAGCGGGGCCGGGGGCCGTTGTGCCGATCATCGGGGCCGACGCGCGATGCCCGGGCGCGCGGCCGGCGCTCAGCGCCTGGAGAATCGGCCGCGCTGCTCGGGAATGACCGGCGCGGAGCCCGAACGGACCGGGCGGTGCACCATCGCGTGCGAGAACGGCTGGGTGCGCCAGTCGTGCTCGCCCGGCAGCGCGAGCAGCGCGGCCAGGCCGGCCGAGTCGGCCTCCTCGGCGCACTCCACCTCGGCCAGGTCGTCGGTCGGCGTGCCCGAGCCCGGGCACAGGGTGGGGGAGAAGGGGTGCCAGGCCCGGGGCAGCACGGCGTGCTGCGGCAGCCGCTCCTCGTCGCCCACCAGGGCGATCGGACGCCGGCAGGACGGGCAGTCGACCCGGACGATCTCCCACAGCTCGGCCTCGCCCGGATCCACCCCCGGCGCGGCGTCGTAGGGGACCGCGAGGTCCTCGCGGTCGGTCGTATCGTGGGCGTCGTCCGCGCCCGTCGGGCGCTGATCGGTAACGCGCATGGTGATCCCCCTCGGATCGGGCCCGGCGTGGTCGCCCGGGGCCACAACCAGCACTTCCCGCCGACGCGGACTCATAACCCTGCAGTTCGGCGCACTGTGATGCACCGGGTGTGTCCTTCGCCACATTCGTCCGGCATGTGCCCGTGCGGCACCCCGGGGCGCGCCGGATGCCGCTCCGCGCCCCCCTCCCGGTCCCGCGCGCGCCCCCGGTCCGACGCCGCACGCGCCCCCCGCCGCCGCGATCCGCGCGCCCCCGAGAGGGTAGGTTTGCGCCTTGTGGAGGATCTCGATCAACGCATCGTCCGACTGCTTCTCCAGGACGGCCGGATGAGCTACACGGACCTGGGCAAGGCCACCGGCCTGTCCACCTCGGCGGTGCACCAGCGGGTGCGCCGCCTCGAACAGCGCGGGGTGATCCGCGGCTACACCGCGATCATCGACCCCGACGCCGTCGACCTCGCGCTCACCGCGTTCATCTCGGTCAAACCCTTCGACCCCAGCGCCCCCGACGACACACCCGAGCGGCTGGCCGACCTGCCCGAGATCGAGGCCTGCCACAGCGTCGCCGGCGAGGAGAACTACATCCTCAAGGTCCGCGTCGGCGCCCCCGGCGACCTGGAGGACCTGCTGGCCCGCATCCGCAGCGCCGCCGGCGTCTCCACCCGCACCACCGTCGTCCTGTCCACCCCCTACGAGGCCCGGCCCCCGAGGCTCTGACCGGCCCTTCGGGGGGTGCAGACTTGGCCCATGACCGAACGCAACTCACGGACCGTCCTGCTGCGCGGCGGCGCCGTCTACAGCCCCGCCGACCCCTTCGCCACCGCCATGCTCGTCGAGGGCGAGCACGTCGCCTGGGTCGGCAGTGACGGCGCCGCCGAGGCCTACGCGCGGACCGCCGACGAGATCGTCGAACTCGACGGCGCCCTGGTCACCCCGGCCTTCGTCGACGCCCACGCGCACGCCACCGCCACCGGCCTCGCGCTCACCGGCCTCGACCTCACCGGCACCCCCTCGCTGGCCGCCGCCCTGGCCGCCGTCACCGCCTTCACCGCCCGCGAGCAGCCCGGCGGCGTCCTCATCGGCCACGGCTGGGACGAGACCGGCTGGCCCGAGGGCCGCCCGCCGACCCTCGCCGAACTGGACGCCGCCGCCGGCGGCGCCGCCGTCTACCTCTCCCGCACCGACGTGCACTCCGCGCTCGCCACCACCGCGCTGCGCGCCCTCACCGAGGGCCTCGCCGAACGGCCCGGATTCCACCCCGACGGCCCGCTCACCCGCGACGCCCACCACGCCGTCCGCGCGACCGCGCTCGCCCGCCTCACCCCCGCCCAGCGCCGCCACGCCCAGCGTGCCGCCCTGGCCCGCGCCGCCGAACTCGGCATCGGCGCCCTGCACGAGTGCGCCGGCCCCGAGATCTCCTCCGAGCAGGACCTCACCGCCCTGCTGGAGCTGGCCGCCGAGGGCGACGGCCCCGAGGTGTTCGGCTACTGGGGCGAGCTCGCCGAGCGCGGCGGCGTCGAGACCGCCCGCCGGCTTGGCGCCGTCGGCGCCGGCGGCGACCTCTTCGTCGACGGCGCCCTCGGCTCGCACACCGCCTGCCTGCACCACGACTACGCCGACGCCGCGCACACCGGCACCTCCTACCTGACCGCCGCCCAGGTCGCCGACCACGTCGCCGCCTGCACCGAGGCCGGCCTCCAGGCCGGCTTCCACGCCATCGGGGACGCCGCGGTCGCCGCCGTCCTGGAGGGCGTGCGGGCGGCCGGCGGCCGGGTCGGCGCCGACCGCGTCCGGGCGCTGCGCCACCGGGTCGAGCACGCCGAGGCCCTCGACGACAAGACCGTCGCCGCCTTCGCCGAACTCGGCCTCACCGCCTCCGTGCAGCCCGCCTTCGACGCCGCCTGGGGCGGCCCGGACGGCATGTACGTTCAGCGCCTCGGCGCCGAGCGGGCCGCCGCGCTCAACCCGTTCGCCGCCCTGCTGCGCTCCGGCGTCCCGCTGGCCTTCGGCTCGGACGCCCCGGTCACCCCGCTCGACCCCTGGGGCACCGTCCGGGCCGCCGCCTTCCACCGCACCCCCGAGCACCGGATCTCGGTCCGGGCCGCGTTCACCGCCCACACCCGGGGCGGCTGGCGGGCGGTCGGCCGCGACCAGGACGGCGTGCTCGTCCCCGGCGCGGTCGCCAGCTACGCGATCTGGGCCGCCACCGACCTGGTCGTCCAGGCGCCGGACGACCGGGTGGCCGGCTGGTCCACCGACCCGCGCTCCGGTACCCCCGGCCTGCCCGACCTCACTCCGGGCCACCCGCTGCCCACTTGCCTGCGCACCGTGGTCCGGGGCCGCACCGTCCACCTCGCCGAGGCCGGGAGCAGCACGGAAGCCGGCACGGGAACCGGCGCGTAGACCAGCACGGGAACCGGCGCGTAGACCGGCACGGAGACCGGCACGGAGACCGGCACTTAAACCGGATGATCGGAGCGGGCCGCCCGCCGTAGGTTGGCCCCCATGACCGATCAGCCGTTCGTCCCCGCCGACTTCACCGTCCCCCGCGCCCTCGACGCCGAGGGGTTCCGCCTGGAACCCCTCGGCGAGCAGCACAACGAGGCCGACCACGCCGCCTGGACCGGCAGCATCCCTCACATCCGGGCCACCCCCGGCTTCGGAGAGGGCACCTGGCCCCCGGCCGAGGGCATGGACCTCGACCGCAACCTCGCCGACCTGCGCCGGCACGCCGCCGACTTCGAGGCCCGCCGGGGCTTCACCTACAGCGTCCGCGCCGTCCCCGGCGACGCCGTCGTCGGCTGCGTCTACATCTACCCGGACCACGACCGGCCCGGCGCCACCGATGTCAGCTCCTGGGTCCGGGCCGACCGGGCCGAGCTGGACGCCCCGCTCCACCGCGCGGTCTCCGCCTGGCTCGCCACCACCTGGCCGTTCGCCGAGGTGACGTACGCCCCGCGCTGACCGGGCCCGGCAACGCGCGCCCCGCGGCGTCGGCCGGGCCGCGGGGACGGCGCAAAGCGACCCTCACCTCACGGCGGGGTGTCCGGACGGGGTACCTTCTTCGGACAGCGTCCGAACAGCCGTCCCGGTACACCACAGCGGGACGGCGTCGAGAGAGATGGTGCGACGGTGGTCATGCCCGTCACCCAGGAGCGGTCCGGTACCGCACCCGAGAACCCCGACGAGGAACCCGGCCCCGGCCCAGGCCGCGCAGCCCGGGCCCTCGCCAGGGTCCGGGCCGGCCTGCCCCGCACCGGACTGGCCGCGCTCGCCGGGCTGCTGCTCGCGCTGGCCTTCCCGCCGTTCGACCTGTGGCCGCTGTCGCTGCTCGGCGTCGCCGCGCTGTCCCTGCTCACCCGGGGCCGCACCGCCCGCCAGGCCGCCTGGACCGGCTTCGCCTTCGGCCTGCCGTTCTTCCTGATGCTGCTCAGCTGGCTGCGGGTGGTCGGCTGGGACGCCACCGTCGGCCTGTCCGTCATCGAGGCGCTCTTCCTGGCCGCCCTGGGCGCCGGTCTCGCCGTCGCCTCCCGGCTGCCCGGCTGGCCGTTCTGGGGCGCCTGCCTGTGGATCACCCAGGAGTGGGCCCGCGACCGGCTGCCGCTCGGCGGCTTCCCCTGGGGCCGGCTGGCCTTCGCCAACACCGCCACCCCGTACACCCCGCTGGCCGCGCTCGGCGGCGCCCCGCTGGTGACCTTCGCCGTCGCCCTGTCCGGCACCCTGCTGGCCTGGGCCGCCGTGCGGGCCACCGGCCGCGGTACCGACCGCCGCCCGGTCGCGGCCGCGCCCGCCGCGCTCGGCGCCGTCGCCGCGATGCTCGCCGGCTTCCTGGTGCCGGTGCCCACCGCGGCCGCCGACACCGTCAAGGTCGCCGTCATCCAGGGCAACGTCCCCAACCCCGGCATGGACTTCCTCGGCCGCCCGATGATGGTCCTCAACAACCACGCCGCCGCCACCGAGAAGCTCGCCGAGGACATCAAGGCGGGTCGGGCCGAGAAGCCGGACATCGTGATCTGGCCGGAGAACTCCTCCGACCTCGACCCGTTCTCCGACCCGCTGGCCTACCGGCGGATCGACGAGGCCGTCCGCGCGATCGGCGTGCCCACCCTGGTCGGCACCCTCGTCGACGGCCCCGACGAGCAGCACGTGCAGAACGAGGGCATCGTCTGGGACCCGAAGACCGGCCCCGGCGCCTCCTACACCAAGCAGCACCCGGTGCCGTTCGGCGAGTACGTGCCCTTCCGCGACCAGCTCTCCAAGGTCATCACCCGCCTCCAGCGGGTCGCCCGCGACTTCTACCCCGGCGACCACAACGGCGTCATGCAGCTCGGCCCGGCCCGGATCGGCGACGTCATCTGCTTCGAGGTCGCCTACGACGAGATCGTCCGCGACACCGTCGACCAGGGCGCCCGGGTGCTCGTCGTGCAGACCAACAACGCCACCTACGCCAAGACCGGGCAGCCGGAGCAGCAGCTCGCGATGAGCCGGCTGCGCGCCGTCGAGCACGGCCGCGCGGTGCTGATCGCCGCGACCAGCGGCATCAGCGCGGTCATCGCCCCGGACGGCACGGTCGTCCAGCGCACCGAGGAGCTGACCGCCGCCGAGCTGATCGCGACGGTCCCGCTGCGCGACGGCACCACCGTCGCCGACCGGGTCGGCGCCGCCCCCGAGTGGACGCTCGCGGTGGCCGGCCTGCTGGCCTGCGCCGGGGGAGTGCTGCTGGCCCGCCGCCGCCGTGCGACGGCTCCCGCGGATGCCGGCGCCACCACCGCCGGCGAGTGACCCGCTGTTCCACCGGGCCCGCGCCCGGTGGAACACCGGCCGCCGGCCGACCGTTGGACCAGGTGGTGCCGTAGCCGGCCCGGACCTCCCGTGCGGCGCGCAGAGCACCGCCTGGAGTGGATTCGTACCGTGACCCGGCAAGACACCCCCACCCGTCCGGCCCCGCGCTCGAAGCTGCGGCGCGCGCTGCCGCTGCTGCTGACCGCCTGGCTGGTACTGGAGATCTGGCTGCTGGTGCAGGTGGGCTCCTGGCTGGGCGGCCTGACCGTGGTGCTGCTGCTGATCGCAGGCGCGTTGATCGGCGGCTCGCTGATCAAGCGGGCCGGCGCGCGCGCCCTGTCGGCGGCCTTCGAGCAGACCCGCGACCCGCGACCGGAGCAGCCGCAGACCGGGACCAGCCTGACCGTGCTGGCCGGCCTGCTGCTGATCCTGCCCGGCTTCCTCTCGGACGGGCTGGCGCTGACCCTGCTGTTCCCGCCGACCCGCGCGCTGTGGCGCGCGGCCGGGCGCCGGGCGGCCGACAAGGTGCTGCGCTCCGCCGCGACCGCGGGTGCCGACCCGCTGGCGGACGCGATGCGGCTGCAGGAGCAGCTGCGGATCCACCGCCCGGACGGCAAGGTGATCCAGGGCGAGGTGGTCGAGCCGGGCGCCGGCCCGGCCGCCGGACCGCAGGGCCCGGACACCGGCTACCGTCCGCCCCTCAACGGCTGACCCGGCCCGCCGGTGGTCCGGACCGGACCACCGGCGGCGGGTACGAGCGGCACATGCGAAAGGGACCCTGGTGACCAGGGTCCCTTTTCGCGTGCCCCCGCCGGGTGGCGGGAGCAGGGTCAGGCGCTCTTGCGGGTGTCCCGCGGGTGCACCGCGAGGTTCATCCCACCGGAACGGAGCACGGCCAGCCGCTCGGCCAGCACCTCCTCCAACTCCTCACGGGTCCGGCGCTCCATCAGCATGTCCCAATGGGTACGCGTCGGCTTGGTCTTCTTCTCCTCGGGCTCGTCACCGTCGAGGAGTACCGCCTCCTGGCCGCAGAAGCGGCATTCCCAGGCGGAGGGGATCTCGGCCTCGACCGAGAAAGGAACCTCGAATCGGTGTCCGTTCTGACATGCGTACTCGACGGTCTGGCGGGGAGCCAGATCGATACCGCGGTCGGTCTCGTAGCTAGTGGCCCCGAGTCGCGTGCCGCGGAGAGCTCGCTCGCTCATGAATCGTGCCTCCCGGGCTTATGGCCCACAGGACTAGTGGTCGCTGTTCTTCGTCGTTCGGTCAACGCTCGGCTTCCGACGAAGATTCCCGTCCCGGGACATGCGTCGTCTGTTGTGCCGTCCCTGTTTGTACCCACCGGCGCCCGATTTGTCACATCTGGCCGGTGATATCACCCCAGGTGTCACCTATTTCACATCTGGTGATCGGTCGGCCTTTCCCGGACGAGCGTACCGGGCCGGGAATCGACGGTGGGAGCCGCCCCTCCCCTTCGGATGTGTGGCCGCCGGGTCAGGCGAGTGGGCGGAAGCGTAGCGCGGCCGGGCCCTTGGCGAGGTCCACCCCGGCGTGCGCGGCCGGATCGAGCTCCACCGCCACGGTCGGCGGGCCGTCCGGGTGGGTGGGCAGCGGCTGCGCCGACGGGACCGGCGCGGCCGCCTCGGTGCGGGTGTCGCGGTGCGGCAGCAGGGCGATCACGGCGTCCCGCAGCGCGGCCGGCGCCTCCTCGTCCAGGGGGTCGACGGTGGCCGGCAGCTGGAGCCGGACCGGGGCGCCGGTGCCGATCCGGGCGTAGCCGCGGCCGGCCGGGGCGTGCGCGGCGGGCACGATGTCCAGCGGCACCCCGAGGGCGGCGTGGCTCTCCTCGGGGCCGGCCGGGCCGAGCACCACCCGGGCCCGGGCGGTGGACCGGATGCTCGGCGAGATCCGGTCCCGGGCCTCGATGTCGTCGGCGACCACCACGGTCACCCGGGCGGCGCGGCCGTGCCGCAGTGGCAGTTCCAGCAGGTCCTGCGGGTCCGGTCGGCCCTCGGCGTGGGCCAGCTCGGTCAGCTCGGTCGGGTGGTCGAGCAGCAGCCACAGCGGCCGGGTGACGTCTGCGGGCGGCGCGGTGCCGGCGTGCCGGGCGGCGTTCAGCGCGGTGAGCCGGCGCTCGGTCTCCTGGGCCGCCCAGTGCAGCGCGGCCAGCGCGCCGTGCAGGCTGGTCTCCACCGTGTGCACGCCGGGCCGGTTGACCAGGCAGGCGTGCTCGCCGGTGCCGGCGCCGTCGATCACCATCAGGTCGGCGTACGGCAGGGCCTGGAGGGCGATCGAGCGGATCAGGCTGGAGGTGCCGTAGCCGCTGACGCCGAGCGCCAGCAGGTGCGGTTCGGCCGAGCGGGGGCCGGTGCGCCAGACCACCGGCGGCTGCTGGGCGGGCGCGCCGCCCTGCTGCACCGGGATGGTCCTGGCGCTGCCGTCCTCGTCGGTGAAGCCGAGCACGATCTCGCCGGGCGCGGCCACGAAGCGCTGGGCGGCGATGTCCGTCGGCAGCGGCGCCAGGGCGGCGATCCGCAGCCGGTTGGTCTCCTCGTCCCAGTCGAAGCGGTACTCGCGGGCCCGGCCGGCCTTGCCCTGGACGACCTGCTCGATCCGGGCCCGGGCGGCCGGCTCGGTGTCGGTGAAGTACGCGGGGTAGGCGATCTCCAGCCGGGAGAGCCGGCCCCCGGCGTCGAACTCCCACCCGGAGAAGACGTCCTTCCAGCTGCCCTCGTGGTGGTAGAGCGGGACGAGCTCGTCCGGCCCGGCCAGGTACGGGGTGAGCGCCGCGTACAGGGCGGTGAGCTTGACGTCGGCGACGTCCGGCTCGGGCGGGGCCGGCGGGGCCTTGGGCGCGCGCCCGGCCCAGGCGGCGCTGGCCATCAGCGCGACCAGGGCGAACAGCAGGCCGTGCGGCAGCAGGAAGATGCCGACCAGCATCGCGGCGACCAGGAACACCGTCGGCCCGCGCCGCTCCTTCGGGGTGGCCTGCCAGCGGCCCTTGGCCCAGCCGACGTGGTGGCGCAGCCCCCGGCCGACGACGGTGAGCGGCGCGAACATGTCGGAGGCGTGGTCGCCGGCCGTGCGGACGAGGTCGCGGCCCTTGTTGAGGTGGTTGCGGTTGAGCGGCATTCCTGGCTCCCCGGGCGAGTGGGACGGTCGGGTGGAACGGGGACTTGCGGCTCCGGCCGGTCCGGTGGCGGCTCGGGCCGGTTCGGTGCCGGTTCGGTGACGGCTCCGGCGGGAACGACCGGGCCCGGGTGCGGTGGGATCCGCGCCCGGGCCCTTGGGGTCGGGGAACCCGCTAGAACTTGATGCCGCCGAGCAGGCTGGCGAGGGTCGCACCGCCCGCGGTGATGCTCGGCGCGATCGAGGAGCCGGCGATGTAGAAACCGAGGAGGGCGCAGACGATCGCATGGGAGACCTTGAGTCCGTCCCTGCGGAAGAAGAGGAATGTGATGGTGCCGAACAGGACGATGCCGGAAATCGAGAGGATCACGTTCTGCTCCTCGGAGGAGGGGACGGGGACAGTGTCACGGAAAGTGCCACAATCGTGACAAAAAGTAATAGATGATGGAACGGTGCAAATGGGTGGATCTCCGGAGATGCCCCACCTCGTGACCCGGACGGCGGTGTGCGAACCGACCCCGCCGGGGCCCGGGGGCGCCGCATTTCCGGCGTGCCGAGCCATTCCCGCCCCCCGGGCGGGAAGTTTCCGGGGGTGGTGGAAAGTTCCCCCGAACGGGCGCGCAACCTTCCCGCCCACGTGTCGTGCGCTACCGTGCGTCCGGCGCGACCACCGACCACACCGGAGCGGCCCCGACCCGGGCCGCGCCGCGGAGAAAGGCCGAGACATGACCGACATCCCCGACGCCGACGTGATCGCCCTGGCCGGCAAGCTCTTCGACGCCGCCCGGGCCGGCGACTCCGCCACCCTCGCCGCCGCCGTCGACGCCGGCGCCCCGGCCGACCTCACCAACGACCGCGGCGACACCCTGCTGATGCTCGCCGCCTACCACGGCCACGCCGTCGCGGTCACCGCCCTGCTGGAGCGCGGCGCCGACCCGAACCGGGCCAACGACCGCGGCCAGACCCCGCTCGCCGGCGCCGTCTTCAAGGGCAACGACGCGGTCCTCGACGCCCTGCTCGCCGGCGGCGCCGACCCCGCCGCCGGCACCCCGTCCGCCGTCGACACCGCCCGGATGTTCGAGAAGACGGCGCTGGTCGCCCGGTTCGAGGGCCGACCGGAGGCGGGCTGAGCGAGGGCCGTAGGCTTGACGACCATGGAGAGCACCACCACCGGCGGAACCTTCGCATACGACCGCACGGGTGACCGCGTCGAGCTGCGCGTCACCGGCTTCGGACACCCCGACGCCCAGCTGCTCGCGGCGGAGGTCCAGCAGGAGTACGTCGTCCGATACGGCGAGGGCGACCTCACCCAGCTGCACCCCGACCACTTCGAGCCGCCCGCCGGCCTCTTCGTCATCGCCTACCTGGCCGGCCGACCGGTCGCCTGCGGCGGCTGGCGTGCCAAGTCGGCGGCGCCGTTCGGCATCCGCGACGGCGACGCCGAGGTGAAGCGGATGTTCGTCCGCCCCGAGGCACGTGGGCGGGGCCTGGCCAGGACGCTGCTGCGCCACCTGGAGCAGACCGCCGTCGACGCCGGCCGGACCAGGTTCGTCCTGGAGACCGGCAGCGAGCAGCCCGAGGCCATCGCCCTGTACGCCTCCGAGGGGTACGCGGCGATCGAGAAGTTCGGCATCTACCGCGAGCATCCGCAAAGCATCTGCCTGGGCAAGGAGTTCGACGGCGCGTCCGCCGTCTGACCCGTGCCGCGGCCGGGTAGCCTCCCGAGGGGGACCGACCGGACCCCTCGGGAGGGGCGCCGGCCGACGGCCGGCGCGGGTGGGGGAGAACCGCGGATGACCGGACCGGTACTGCCCGCCGAACCCACTGGAACCGTCGAACCCACTGGAACTGCCGAACCCGCCGAACCCGCCGGACTCGGTGGACTCGCCGACCCCGGCGGCCCGTTGGCCCGCCTGGTGGCCGAGGGCCTGCGCGCCGCCGGGACCGGCGGCGTCTGGTCGGTGGGCGACGCCGGCGGCGTCCGGGCCCGCGGCCGGACCGGCCCCCTCGGCCAAGGCCCCTGGGCCGCACGGGAGATGGACC
Source organism: Streptomyces sp. NRRL S-495 (assembly GCF_000966955.1). Classification (NCBI taxonomy): domain Bacteria; kingdom Bacillati; phylum Actinomycetota; class Actinomycetes; order Kitasatosporales; family Streptomycetaceae; genus Streptomyces; species Streptomyces sp. NRRL S-495. The sequence goes on along the minus strand of NZ_JZWY01000433.1, from coordinate 2,719 downwards.
ACGACACCGTCTTCGACCTGGCCAGCCTCACCAAGATCGTCGCCCTCTGGCCGTGCGCCGGAGCCCTCCGGCAGGCCGGCCGGCTCCCCCTCGACCGTCCCCTCGCCGACTACTGGCCACCCGCCGCCCGGCACCCCGTCGGAACCGTGACGGCCCGTCAACTCCTCACCCACACCGCCGGAATGCCACTGCGCACCCGCTTCGCCGAACTCTACGGCGACGACCCGGCCGCGATCCGGGCCGGCGTCCTCGCCGCCCCGCTGCACCGCCCGCCCGGCGCCGCCGTCGAATACACCGACCGGGCCGCCGTCCTGCTCGGCCACCTCGTCGAGGACCTCGCCGGCGCACCGCTCGACCGGCTCGCCGCCCAGCAGGTCTGGCAGCCGCTCGGCATGACCGACACCCACTACGGCCCGCTCGGCCCGGACACCGCCCACCGCACCGCCCCCACCGAGTACGAGCGCACCGCCGGCGGCATCCTGTGCGGCACCGTGCACGACCCCTCGGCCCGGCTGCTCGGCGGCGTCTCCGGCAACGCCGGCGCCTTCTCCACCGCCCGCGACCTGGAACGCCTCCTCACCGCCCTGCTCGCCCCGCCCTCCGGCACCGGCATCCCCTGGGGCGAACCCTGGATCACCGAGTCCCTGCGCGTCCACACCGGCGGACTCGCCCCCGCCCGGGGCCTGTCCTGGCTCTGCGCGGCCGGCACCGACCCCGCTGCCGGCACCTTCGTCCACTACGGCTTCACCGGCACCGGCATCTGGTTCTCCCGCCGCCGCGGCCGCTGGGCACTGCTGCTCACCAACAAGGTGCACTACGACCGCGACTTCCAGCCGCTCACCGATCTGCGCAACGCCTTCCGCCGGGCCGTCCTCGGCTGACGGGCCCGGCGGGGGCGCACGCGGAACGGTGGGGCGTGCCCGGAACGGCGCCGGGTGTCAGATCAGCGTCGACCAGTACGACCAGAACCGGTTCAGGATCAGCAGCGCGATCACCGCCGCCCACAGCACCGGCAGCGCCCAGTGGTAGCGGGCCGCCTCCCGGACCACCGGCCGCAGCCGGGGCCCCACCGGGATCACCCCCGACCGCAGATTGTGCAGCGTCGTGTACCAGAACAGCGCCACCACCGTCACCCAGACCACCATGCAGTACGGGCACAGCGCGCCGATGTCGTACAGCGCCTGGACGATCAGCCAGTGCGTGAACCCCACCCCGAGCAGCGTCCCGGCCTGGAGCCCCAGCCAGAACCAGCGCCGGTACCCGGCCCCCGCCAGCAGACCCGCGCCGACCGCCGCCAGCGCGCCGAACGCGACCAGCCCGAGCAGCGGGTTCGGGAAGCCGAACACCTCCGCCTGCGCGGTGCGCATCACCGAACCGCAGCTGATCACCGGATTGATGTTGCAACTCGGTATGTAGGAGGGATCCTCCAGGATCCGGAGCTTGTCGAAGGTCAGCACCGCCGAGGCGGCCAGCCCGACCAGGGCGGCCAGCAGGACGAACAGCGAGAACGCGCGGCCCGCGCCGACCTGCCCCGGACCGGGCACGGCCGCACCGGCGGGAGTCGGACGGGAGGAGGAGTGGGACGGCAGAGCGGTCGATGCGGTCATGGCAGAGCACTCCGTGGGTGAGGAAGGGCCGGCCCGGCCGGGGTATCGGCCGGGCCGGTGGTGCTCACTGCAAGCCCGCGGCCTGCTTCACCTGCGCGGCGAACTGCTCCGCCGTCAGCGCCTTGTTGCCGCTGAACAGCGTGAGCGGCTTGCCGTCCACCTTCACCGTCGGGGTACCGGTCACCCCGCTGTCGTTGAACGCGTCCGCGACCTTCTTCGCCCACGGCGCGTACGTCCGGTCCGTGACCGCCTTGACGAAGGCGTCCGTCTTCAGACCCGGCACCTTGTCGGCCAGCTCCAGCAGGTGGTTGACGTCGCCGAAGGCGTCCTCGCGCTCGTCCGGCTGGTTGGCGTACAGCACGTCGTGGTACGCCTTGAACTTGTCCACGCCCTCGTTCGCCGCGGCGCCGATCGCCGCCAGCGCCGTGCGCGAGCCCTTGCCGCCGAGGTTCTTGTCCAGGAACGCGGCCAGGTGGTACTCGACCTTGACCGAGCCGTCCTCCACCAGCTTGCGGACCGCGTCGCCGTTGGCCGCCTCGAAGTTCTTGCACACCGGGCAGCGGAAGTCCTCGAACACCTGGAGGGTGTGCGCGGCGTCCGCCTTGCCGTACGTGATGACCGTGCCGTCCGCACCCGAGGTGTTCGCCGGGACGACCATCGCGGTCGGCTCGACCGCCTCCGTCGACGAGGACTTGCTGTCGCCGGCCGTGCTGATCGCCAGCGCGGTGCCGCCGACCAGGGCGAGACCGACGACGAGCGAGACACCGATGACGATCCGCCGCCGGCGTGCGTTCGCCTGCTTCTCCAGGCGCTGCGCCTCCTGGATGCGCTCACGGGCGCTGATCTTCTGGGCCTGCTTGCGGGAGGGCTTCTGGTTGGGGTGAGCCATGTCGGTTCAACTCCGTGATGGGGCGCGCCGAAGGGCGCGCGGAGGTGTTCCCAGGTGTCCCCGCCCCGGCGCACGGCGTACGGCGCGGGCGCGCGAAGGCGCCGGCAGAGGTACGGGCCGGAGGGGACTACTGGGCGGGAGGCGGAGTCGCCGGCCGCCCGCCGGACACCTGGGAGCCCGTCACGGGGCAGTCGTCAGGACGTCGTCAGCGGGCAGGCGCGAA
>NZ_JZWY01000432.1:0-258 GCF_000966955.1 Streptomyces sp. NRRL S-495 | reverse complement strand
CGCAGCACCGGCCGGGCCGGCGCCGGAACCAGCAGCGCGACCAGCGCCCGCAGCGGCGCCGCGACCGCCTGGCGCAGCGCGCGCAGCGCCCGCACCAGGCCGGACAGGGCCGCGTCACCCAGCCGCAGCCAGGCCGCGGCGGCCAGCGCGATCACCAGGTGCACCAGCAGGAGCAGCAGTTGGGTGGCCGCGGGTGCCAAGCGCCCGGAGTGCCCCAACTGGCCGTAGAGCAACGACGACCCGTCCACCGAACCGCCG
>NZ_JZWY01000442.1:0-5617 GCF_000966955.1 Streptomyces sp. NRRL S-495 | reverse complement strand
GTCCGGTCCTGCCTGGTCCTCCCAGGGCCAGGCAGACCGGGCGCCGAACGGACAGAATGACCGCATGAGCGCGAACCGAACGAGCCGCCCCGACCCCACCTCCGGCACCGCCGCCGGCGCCGTCTCCTCCGGTGCCGCCACCAGCCCCGAGGAGCTCGCCCAACTCGCCGGTGTCAGCGTCGACTACTACACCCGGCTCGAACAGGGCCGGGTCGGCAACCCGTCCGACGCCGTGCTCGACGCGGTCGCCCGGGCGCTGCGCCTGGACCCCGAGGAGGCCGGCCACCTGCACCGCCTCGCCCGCACCCGCCCGACCCGGGGCAGCGGCGCCCGCGGTGCCGGTCGCGCCGCGGCCCGGGGCTCCGCTCCGCAGAAGGTCCGGCCGTCGATGGTCCGGCTGCTCGACGCGATGCCCGACGTCCCGGCCGTGGTGATGGGCCGCCGGATGGACATCCTGGCCTGGAACAGCGCCGCCGTCGCCCTCCTCGGCGACTACGGGACGCTCGCCCCCGCCGAGCGGAACATCGCCCGGATCACCTTCCTCGACCCGGCCTCGCGCACCCTCTACGACGACTGGGTGGGCTGCGCGCGCGAGAACGTCGCCTTCCTCCACCTGGAGGCCGGCCGCCGCCCCGACGACCCCCGGCTCGCGGAGCTGATCGGCGAACTCTCGGTGCGCAGCCAGGAGTTCCGCCACTGGTGGGCGGAGCACCCGGTCCGCGACAAGACCTCCGGCCACAAGGTGTTCCACCACCCGCTGGTCGGCCGGATGGAACTGGTCTACGACACCCTCCGCTCCGCCGACGACCCCGACCAGGCCCTGGTCACCTACACCGCCGACCCCGGCAGCCCCTCTGAGGACGCCCTGCGGATGCTGATCTCCTGGGAGGCCGACCGCGTCGTCCGGCCCCGCTAGCCTCCCGACGGCTCCGGCCGTTCCTTCGGCTGGTAGTTCGTCCCCATCTCTTCGACGTACGCCAGCAGGGCCGACCCCGCGTACGTGACGTCCAGGTCGACGACGACCTCCTCGTCCTCCCAGCGGCCGTGGTCCGAGATGACGAGGCCGATCAGGGCCACGTCGCCCGCCCGGCCCCGCACCTCGTACTGCTCGATCGTCTCGCCGCGCAGCCCGTCGTCCGGGTCGTCGCGCTCCCAGGCGTCCACCGCGGCCTGCGCCACGGCCCTGGGCAGCCGCACCGTCACCCGGCCGACCTGGGCGTGGACGTGCGCCCCGATCGCGGCCAGCACCTTCGACTCTTCCCGGTACAGGGCGTACCGCTTCTCATCCACCATGGGGGCGACGCTACTCGGCCCGCCGGACCCGGCTCGACCGAATTCCACCGTCCGACCGCGGCCCACCGGCCCACCGGCCCACCGGCCCGGCACACCCGGGACCATCGGCCTGCCCGGTTCCACCCGTCCGGCCCTGGTAGCGAGCCCGGCCCGGGGATGGGATGGAGGCGACCGGGGCCCGGGGGGTCGGGAAGCGGCTCCGGCGGCACGAAGGGCAGGAGCAGGAACATGAAGGCCGCCGTCGTCCACGACTTCACCCAGCCGCTCGTGATCGAGGAGCGCCCGGTCCCCGAGCCAGGCCCGCACCAGGTGCGGGTGCGGATCGAGGCCTCCGGTCTGTGCCACACCGACATCCACGCCGCGCACGGCGACTGGCCGGTCAGGCCGACCCCGCCGTTCGTACCCGGACACGAGGGCGTCGGCATCGTCGAGGCGGCGGGCGCCGAGGTCCGGCACGTCAGGGTCGGCGCGATCCCGTGGCTGGCCGACGCCTGCGGGCGCTGCGACCACTGCGTCTCGGGCTGGGAGACCCTCTGCACCCGGCAGCACAACAGCGGCTACTCCGTCGACGGCGCCTACGCCGAGCAGGCCCTCGCCCACGGCGACTACGTCGTGCCCGTCCCCGACGGCATCGACCCGCTGGACGCTGCCCCGCTCTCCTGTGCCGGGGTCACCACCTACAAGGCGCTCAAGGTCTCCGGCGCCGGCCCCGGCACCCGCGTCCTGGTCTCCGGCATCGGCGGCCTCGGCCACCTCGCCCTCCAGTACGCCCGCCTGGCCGGCGCCGAGACCGTCGCCGTCGACGTCACCGACGACAAGCTCGCCCTCGCCCGCGAGCTCGGCGCGGACCACGTCCTCGACGCCCGCGTCCAGGACGTCGCCACCGAGGTCCAGAGGCTCGGCGGTGCCCACGCCGCAATCGCCCTCGCCGTCAGCAACGCCTCCTTCCAGGCCGCCTACGCCTCGCTGCGCCGCGGCGGCACCCTCGTCCTGGTCGCCCTGCCCGCCGAGGGCAGGCTCGACCTCCCGGTCTTCGACACCGTCCTGAACGGCACCAGGGTGATCGGCTCCATCGTCGGCACCCGCCAGGACCTCGCCGAGGTCTTCCGCCTCCACGCCCTCGGCCGCACCCGCGTCATCCGCGAAACCCGCCGCCTCGCCGACGTCAACACCTGCTTCGACGAGGTCCTCTCCGGCCGCACCCCCGCCCGCCTGGTCTTCGACCTGCGCTGACCCTCCCTCGGCCCCCCGCCGGCCAGCGCCCGCCCCTGCCCGCCCCCGCCGTCCGGGGGCGGGCACCTCGGTCTCCGGCCCCTCCCGTGACCTGCGCCGATGTACAGAACGGGACACGTCCGGCGCGCGCGGAAACGGGATTGCCAGCCAGGATCGCCACGCACTAACGTTCGACCGCGCACCGATCGCCGAAGCGCGAGCACGTCATCTGACGCGCGGTCGGAACACGCACCACACCCGGACAAATCCCCTCGTTCACGTCGATCGCGGCAGACAGCCGACGATCGGCCGCGGACCGAGGGGTCCCTGCTGCGAAGGCGAACTGACACCTCATGCGAGAAACCCGTTCATCCGCGCCGCCGCGCGGCCGGTCGGCGAGGCACCTGGCGCCGCTGCTCGCGATCGGCCTCGTGCTGGCAGCCCCCGGAGCCGCGTTCGCGGATCCCGGCGCGACCCCGACCGGCGTCCCGACCGAGGCCACGACTGGAGCCCCGACCGGTGCTCCGACCAGTGCCCCGACCAGTGCCCCGACGGCCCAGGACACCGCACCGCCGGCCGCGCAGCCCCAGGCTCCGACCCCGGCCCAGGCCGCGGACGGTCCCGCACCGTCCACCCCCAGCAAGCTGTCCGTCAAGCCGCAGCCTGTGGGCCAGGGCGGCGACGGCTGCGGAGCCGGCGCGCCCGGGTGGATCGGCCGGACCGTTCCACTGGGTGACGGCACGTCCGACGTCCGCCTGAACGCCTGGAGCGGCGCCGCGCAGCCCGGCGTCGGCACCGTCACCGTCGGCTTCCGCGTGTGGGACACCACGGCCGGCGAGTCCGGTGACACCGGTGGTGTCACGCGGACCAGCCAGAGCGTCGTCGGTACCGGAGGCTGGGGCCAGGCCACCGTCGGCCGCGCGCTCGCGGACGGCCACCAGTACGGCTGGAACGCCTGGACGACGGGCGGCGGCGTGAACAGCCCCGTGACGGCGGACTGCGCGTTCAAGGTCGACCTCACCTCGCCGACGGTCCCGTCCATCGCGCCCTCCACGGTGTTCCCGCCGTCCGGCAGCGGGGCCATTTCCACCGGCCACGCCGGTGACCCGGGCATCACCGTCCGGGTCACCAGCAAGGACCCGGTGCCTACCGGCTGCGCCGACGGCTGCCTCGCCAGCGGCGTCCGCGAGTTCCGGTACACCTTCGATGGCGGTTGGTCCGGCGCCACCGGTACCGTCCCGGCCTCCCTGGCTGCGGACGGCACCGCGTACGCAGATGTCCCGATCAGCGTGGGAGCCGGCAACTGGGGCTCGCACCAGGTGACGGTCAGCGCAGTCGACGGGGCCGGAAACTCCGATCCGCGGACGGCAAACTACAACTTCTACGCGCCGGCGAAGCTGGACCGCCCGGACGTGGCCGGCGACGTCGACGTCGACGGCGTACCCGACTTCCTGGCTCCGACCACCGACGGCTCGCTGGCGCTGTTCCGCGGCGGCAGCGGTGCCGCGTCCGAGCCGGAGACGGTGTCCCCGGCCGCGAGCAGCCCCCTGCACGACGACTGGAACAACTACCTGCTGGCCCACCGAGGGGCCGTCGTCGGGCAGGGCGACTCGCTCTTCGCCTACCACAAGGGCACCAAGCAGCTCTTCCTCTACGCCAACGACGGCAACGCGACGCCGAACCCGGTGTTCGGGCGCTTCACCCGCTCCGTCGGTCCGGTGGGAGACAGAACCCTCTGCGACAACGGCATCGACGGTACCTGGAACCACATCACCCGGATGGCCGCCGTGCAGCGGGGCACCGGCGGGGCCGGCCTGGTCACGGTCGAGCAGGGTCACCTGCGGTACTACAGCCACATCCGCAGCGGCTTCAACAACTGCCTCAATGCCGGTGTCGAGCTCGGTGCCCCGGGCGACGACTGGAGCGGCTTCACCCTCATGTACCCGGGTGACATCAGCGGGATTCCGACGCTCTGGGTGCGTGACACCGTGACCGGGGCTGTCACCAGTCTGGTGCTGCCGCTGGGCCCCGATGGCTGGCCCCTGGACGGCTCCGCGCCGCTGCCGCTGCCCGCCCACAAGCCCCTGCTGTCCGCGCTCCAGGGCGACGGCAGCACGAGCCTGTGCGCCGACATCGACCACGGCCGGACCGGCAACGGCACCGCCGCCGTGCTGGGCGCCTGCTCGGACCAGGGCGCGGCCTCCAGCCAGGCGTTCACCCTCGGTACCGACGGTTCGGTGCACGTCCTCGGCAAGTGCCTGGACGTCACCGACGCGCTGACCGAGAGCGGTTCGCCCGTCAACCTGTGGGACTGCAACAACAGCCCGGCCCAGAAGTGGGTCGCCGGCCCCCACCCGGGCACGCTGATGAACCCGAACGCGGGCAAGTGCCTCGACGCGCCCGGGACCGCCGGGCCGGGCACCCACCTGGTGATCGGTGACTGCCAGGACGGGGCGAGCGACCGGTGGACGGTGCCCGCCACCCGCGCCGTGCTTCCGCTCGGGCTCGCCGCCGGTGTCGCCCCTGTCGTGGATTCGCCCGGTGACTTCGACGCGGACGGTCACGCCGACCTCGTGGTCGCCTTCGCCGACGGCCGCAAGGTGCGCTACCCGGGCATCGCCCCGGAGGGGGACCTGCCGCGCTTCGGCGAACCGCGCTCGCTCTCGGCCCAGCCCGCCGGTTACAACATCGGCTCCATCCACAGCCAGGGCCGCTGCCTCGACAACTACGGCGCGTCGAACAACAGCGCGCTGCGCCTGTACGACTGCTGGAACGGCGTCAGCCAGGACTTCTGGTTCGCCTCCGACGGCACCTTGCGCACCGGCGGTCGCTGCGTCGGCGTCGAGGACAACCGGACCGACTGGGGCGCGCCGGTCGTGATCACGGACTGCCAGGCCGCCGGCGGCCAGATCTGGACGTTCCGCGAGGACGGCTCGATCTACAACCCGGCCTCGGACGCCTGCCTGGAGCTGCCGGGCTGGAACGACGCCAACGGCACGGCAGTGGGCATCTGGCAGTGCTACGGCAACGCCAACCAGCGGTGGACCCTGTCACCCAACACCGCCTGACCGTACAGCCGATACACCCCCCCCGGGCCCGCGACGCACCACGC
>NZ_JZWY01000441.1:0-8631 GCF_000966955.1 Streptomyces sp. NRRL S-495 | reverse complement strand
GGGCCCGGGGCCGTTCCGGGGCCGTTCCGCGCGCCCGGCCCGTCCGCTGTATGGCCGTCAACTCGTCCCCGGGCCTAGCATGTTGACGGGGAGCACTGGGGGAGCGATGAACGAACTCTTCACGACGCTCGACCGGGCCGCCGGGCGCACCGCCGCCGGGCCGGGGTTGGACGGCCTGGTGGGCGGGCTGCTGGCGCAGGTGGCGGACGGCAGACGGGTGCTGCGGGCGGTGGACCATCCGCTGGGGTTCTACTGTCTGCCGGTGCTGCGCGAGGGCGTGCTCGGGGTGTGTGTGCACGTGTTCGACCCGGTCAGGGCTGCCGGGCGGCGCGAGATCCACTGCCACAGCTGGGAGCTGAAGAGCAGCGTGCTGTACGGGCGGATCGGCAATCTGCGGGTCGGCGTGCACGACGAGGCCGCGCGGCCGAGCCACCGGGCCTTCGAGGTGTACAGCGACGCGGCTGCCGGGGTGGACGAGGTCCGGCCCACGGCGCGGCTGGTCCGCTGGGAGCCGCTGGGCGAGGAGGTCAGCGGGCGGGGCGAGACGTACACCCTGGCGGCGGGGGAGTTCCACGTCACGGCGCTGCCGGACGGCGAGCCCGCCGCCACCGTGGTGCTGGGCCGCACCGTGCCGGGGCCGGTGGACGTGGTGCTGGGGCCGGTGGACGGGGGCGCCCGGCGGGTGGTGCGGCGGTTGTGCGACGCGGACCGGACGGCCCGGATCGCCGGGGAGGTCGCCAGGAGGATCGGTGGACGGGACGACAGCGGCCCCGGGTGAGGGGGCGGGCGGGTTCGCGGAGGAGTGCCGGGTGGCGGTGGAGGCCGCCGAGGCGGCGGGCGCGCTGCTGAGATCACGCTTCCTGGACGCCTTCCGGGTGGACACCAAGGGTACGGACGGCGACGTGGTCACCGAACTCGACCTGCTCGCCGAGGAACTGGTCACCCGCCGTTTGGCCGGATGCTTCCCCGCCGACCGGATCCGGGCCGAGGAGGGCGGCGAGGTGGCCGGGCCGCCCGGCAGCCGCCGGACCTGGCTGGTCGATCCGCTGGACGGCAGCAACAACGTGGTCGTCGGCCTGCCGGCGTACGTGGTGGGCATCGCGCTGTGCGTGGACGAGGAGCCGGTGCTCGGGGTGGTGCACGACCCGGTGGCCGGCCGCACCTGGCGGGCCGTGCGCGGCGCGGGGGCGTACGGGCCGGGGGGACGGCTGCGGGTGGCGGCGCGGCCGCCCGGGCCGGTGGCGCGCCCCGTGCTCGGTTGGACGCAGGGGCACGGGGTGGGCGGTGACCCGGTGGCGCGGGCGCTCAAGGACGGGCTGGAGGGCGGCGCCCGCCGGGTGCTCCAGCTCTGGGCGCCGCTGCTCACCTGGGCCCTGCTGGCCGGTGGGCTGATCGACGGCTTCGTCGGCTACCGGGCGGAGGAGATCGACCTGCCGGCCGGCATCCTGCTGGCCACCGAGGCGGGGGTGGAGGTCCGGGGGCTGGACGGCGGACCGTTCAGCCCCCGGACCGGGCAGCCGGAGACGGCCCGCAGCTACGTCGCGGGGCGTCCGGAGCTGCTGCCGTACCTGCTCGACCTGGTCGCCCGGGCCATCTGACAGGACCTGCTCGACCTGGTCGCCCGGGCCGCCTGACGCACGGCAGGCCGGGCGCTCACGCCGTCAGCGCCAGCGCCGCCGTCGCCAGCGCGACGCCGCCGACGGCCAGCACCGCGCTCGCCCCGGCCACCCCCCGCAGCGGTACCCGCAGGCCGGCCGAGCGGCAGCGCTCGTACCAGAGCAGGGTGGCCAGCGAGGCCCAGGGGGCCACCAGCGGGCCGACGTTGGTGCCGATCAGCAGCGCCAGCAGCTGGGTGTGGTTGCCCGCCGGCACCGCGGCCTCCCCGGCCAGGTAGACCGGGAGGTTGTTCAGCAGGTTGGACAGGCCCGCGCCGACCGCCGAGGCCCGGAACAGGCCGAGGGTGCCGCCGTCCGTACCGATCGCGTCGGCGAGCAGCCGGTGCAGCCCGTGCGCGTCCACGGTCTGCACCACCAGGAACATGCCGGGCACCATCACCAGCAGCCGCCACGGTATCAACGAGGCCCGCAGCGCCTCCGGCCGTCGCAGCGCGAAGGCCGCCACCACGACGGCCGCCGCCGCGCCCGAGGCCACCCAGAGCGGGACGACGGCCGCCAGGCTGGCCACCAGGAAGCCGGCGCAGGCCAGCGCGCAGATCCGGAACAGCACCCGGTCCCCGGGCCGGTGGGCCGCCGGCGGCCGGTAGTCGGCGGCGCCGCGCCGTCCGCGCCGCCAGTAGAAGGCCCACAGGCAGGCCATGGTGGCCAGCAGCGCGGCCAGCTGCGGCGCCCACATGGCGCGGGCCAGGCCGGCCGGGGAGAGCGCGACCCGGTCGGCGGCCAGCAGGTTGGTGAGGTTGGAGACCGGCAGCAGCAGGCTCGCCGTGTTGGCCAGCCAGACCGTGGTCATGGCCAGCGGCAGCGGGGCGATGCCGACCCGGGTGGCGAGGGCCAGCATGACGGGGGTCAGCAGCACGGCGGTGGTGTCGAGGTTGAGCACGGTGGTGGTCAGCGCGGCGAAGCCGACGCAGAGCAGGAACAGCGCGGGATAGCTGCCCCGCCCGGCCCGTGCCACCCAGGCCGCCACCACGTCGAACACCTCGGCCGCGCTGGTCAGCTCGGCGAGCACGATCACCGAGCCGAGGAAGGCCAGCAGCGGCACGATCCGTTGGAAGGCCGACCCGGCGGCGTCCGCCGGGAGGAGCCCGGTGGCGAGGAACAGCAGGCCGCAGGCGAGCAGCCCCGCCGCCAGCAGGTCCAGGGGATGAAGCCGTTTGACGGCGGGCCGGTACGCGAACACGGACGTCAGGGTCGCACACGAGGCGATTCGGGTCGAGACTGCCCTGCGAACATCCGGCCACCGATCGACCTGGTGTTCGTGCGGTGCGGCGGAAAAACCACCCGAATCCATTGCGGTGAAACAGGGTTGAGTCCCCCGTGATCGGTCATAAGCTCCTCCCATGGGGGCTCTTGACGCGATCCCGGGTGGCCCCGGGCCGATCGACTTCTTCATCAGCTACTCCCCGGCCGACGAGCGCTGGGCGGCCTGGATCGCCTGGACCTTGGAGGAGGCGGGCTACCGGGCCTTCCTCCAGGCCTGGGACTTCGTGCCCGGGACGAACTTCGTCGACTTCATGGACCGGGGCATCACCGAGTCCGCCGCCGTGATCGCGCTGCTCTCGCGCAACTACGAGCGCTCCCGCTACGGCCGGATGGAGTGGCAGGCCGCGCTGCGCGCCGACCCGGACGAGCCGGAACGGCGGCTGGTGACGGTCCGGATCGAGGACATCCCGGTGGACGGCCTGCTCGCCACCCTCACCTACATCGACCTGGTCGGCGTCACCGAGCCCGACCGCGCCCGGGGGCTGCTGCTGACCCGGGTCGCCCAGGCGATGGAGGGCCGGGCCCGCCCCGAGCTGTCCCCCGGCTACCCGGGCAGCGGCAACGGCTCCGCGACGGGGACAGGCACCGGCACCGGCAGCGCCCAGGACCTCGCCCCCGCCCCGCACCCGGGCGGCGACACCGGCCGGGCCGGCCGCCGCCGCCCCACCGCCCGGCCCGAGTACCCGCAGGCCGCCGGCCGCGCCGCCGGACGCGAGGCGGTCTCGGTCCTCCACCTGGCCGGTCCCGCCTTCGGCCGGGGCGCCGACCCGGTCGACCTCCAGTCGGCCCTCTGGGGCGACCTCGTCGAACTCGCCGACGCCGGCGCCCCCGCGCCCGAACTCGTCGTCGTCACCGGCGACCTCACCGCCACCGGCAGCCCCCGCGAGTGCGAGCAGGCGCTGACCTTCCTCACCGGGATCCGCTCCCTGCTCGGGCTCGAACCGCACCGGGTGGCCGTACTGCCCGGCGGCCAGGACGTCAGCCAGGCCGCCTCCCGTGCCTACTTCGCCACCTGCGAGGCCGACGAACTGCGGCCCGCCGCGCCGTACTGGCCCAAGTGGCGGCACTACTCCCGGTTGTTCCAGGAGTTCTACCAGGGCCTGGACGTGGTCTTCGACAGCGCCCAGCCGTGGACGCTCTTCCCGGTGCCCGAACTCGGCACCGTCGTCGCGGGGCTCAACTCCTCGATGGCCTGGACCCACCGGCCCGAGGACCGCTACGGCTGGCTCGGGCCCGAGCAGGCGGCCTGGTTCGCCCAGGCGCTGCGCCCGTACGAGAACGACGGGTGGCTGCGGATCGGCGCGGTCAGGCACCCGGTCGCGACCGGACAGGCTGGGCAGGCCGGACAGCCAGGGCAAGCCGGGCAGGCCGGGCCCGGTGCCGCCGAAGGCGTCGAACCGCTGCGCGACGCCGACCGCTTCACCCGGCTCACCGCTCCCCGCCTCCACCTGCTGCTGCACGGCCCCGCCACCGCCGCCGCCACCCACGCCGACGGCCCCGGCCGCGGCCCCGCCGCGCGTCCGTTGCCCCCGCACCTGCTCCCCACCACGGCCGGCGAACTGCCCGTGCTCGGCGCAACCGCCCCCGGCGCCCACCAACTGCTCCGGCTCACCCGCGACGGCCTCACCCGCTGGCCCGCCTCCGCCCACACCTCCGCACCCGGCAACCCCACCGCTACCACCGCCCCGCACCGCCTCACCGTCGCCTGGCGCCGCGCCGAGCGCGCCTTCCCGGCTCCCGCTCCGGCCCCCCGCTCCGGCCCGCCGCAGCTGGAGGAGTCCCGGGCCCCCGCCGACACCGACCACGAGACCCGCGCCCTCGCCTCCCCGCAGGAGGCCCTGCTGGCCCGGGTCGCCGAGGTCTGCCGCACCCGCCACCCCGGTGCCCAGATCCGCCCGGTGGCCGGCACCACGACCCAGCTCTTCGTCACCTGGGCGGCCGAGTCCGGGCTGGTCCGCCAGCAGCGGGTGGCCGCCTGCGTCGGCACCCCCACCGAGCAGGAGGTCGAGCAGTTCGTCGACGCCGTGCACGCCGACGGCGCCGGCCTCGACGCGGAACTCGTCCACGACGGACCGCCGCCCTCCCGCGAACTGCGCGACCGGGCCCGCCGCCGCGGCGTGCGACTGCGCAGCTTCCTGGAGTTCCAGGGCCTGCTGGACCTGCGCGGCTACGTCGGCGCCCAGACCGAACGGCTCGCCACCGACAGCCAGTACCACCCCGACCTCTACCTCGCCCAGCGCTACCGCGACGCCGAACGCCCCGCCGCCGACGAGCACGAGGGACTGGTCGACGAGCTGCTCCGGCTGCTGGACTCCGACCACGGCCGCTTCGTGCTGCTGCTCGGCGACTTCGGCCGCGGCAAGACCTTCGCCCTGCGCGAGCTGGCCCGCCGGCTGCCCTCCGAACTCCCGCACCTGGCACCCCTGTTCATCGAACTCAGCGCACTCGACAAGGCGCACTCGCTGGACGGCCTGGTCGCCGCCCACCTCACCGAGCACGGCATCGACACCCTCGACCTGCGGGCCTTCCGCTACATGCTCCGCCAGGGGCGGGTGGTGCTGCTGTTCGACGGCTTCGACGAGCTGGTCAACCGGGTCAGCTACGAACGCGCCGCCGACCACCTCCAGGTGCTGCTGGACGCCGCCGTCGACAACGCCAAGATCGTCGTCACCAGCCGCACCCAGCACTTCAGCTCCCACGAGCAGGTGCTCACCGCCCTCGGCGAGCGCGTCGGCCTGCTCCCGCAGCGCCGGCTGATCGCCGTCCAGGACTTCACCCCGCACCAGATCCGCGGCTACCTCGGCAACCGCTACGGCGACGAGGAGACCGCCGCCCGCCGGATGCGGCTGCTGGAGGCCGTCCCCGACCTGCTCGCGCTGTGCCGCAACCCCCGGCTGCTGAGCTTCGTCGCCGACCTCGACCACGACCGGCTGCGCGCCGTCGCCGGCGCCGGGCGGGCGCTCAGCGCCGCGGGCCTGTACGAGGAGGTGTTCACCTCCTGGCTGCGGTTCGAGGAGCGGCGCGGCCACGGCGGCCCCGGCGCCGCGCCCGGCCTCGGCCTCGACCAGCTCTGGCAGGCCGTCACCCTGCTCGCCCTGCGGCTGTGGGAGAGCGGGCGCAGCTCCATCCCGCTGGACGAGATCGTCGACATCGCCGGCGTGCTCAACGGCCTCGCCGACAACCGGATGCCCACCCCGCAGGTCGCCCACGCGGTCGGCTCCGGCAGTCTGCTGGTCCGCTCCGACGAGGGCATGTTCCACTTCATCCACGGCTCGGTGGGGGAGTGGCTGGTCGCCCGCGCCGCCGCCGAGGCGCTGGCCCGCGCGGACACCACCCTGCTCGCCCGCGGTTCGCTCAGCCGGCTCGCCGTCGAGTTCCTCTGCGACCTGGCCGACCACCAGGCCTGCCAGCGGTGGGCCCGCTCCGTCCTGGACGCCCCCGAGACCGCCACCGAGGCGGCCCGGCTCAACGCGGTCAAGGTGCTCGACCGGCTGCGCGTCCCCGCCCACACCGACCTGCGCGGCGCCACCCTGGCGGGCGAGGACCTGTCGCACCGCGACCTGTCCGGCGTCGACCTGTTCGGCGCGGACCTGCGCGGCGCCCGGCTGCTCGGCGCCAACCTCTCCGGCGCGGACCTGCGCGGCGCCCGGCTGGCCGGCGCCCGCCTCGACTCCGCCGACCTCACCGGCGCGGACCTGCGCTTCGCCGATCTGCGCGGCGCCCGGCTGGTCCGCACCGACCTGCGCGGCGCCCGGCTGCGCGGCAGCCACTGGCAGCGGGCCGCGCTGATCTCCGCCGTCACCGACGAGGAGGTGCTCGCCGCCCCCGAGCTGGCCGCCGCCGCGATCGCCCCCGGGCTGCCCGTCGAGGCCGGTTTCAGCCCCTCCGAGGTCGGCGTCCCCTACGGCTTCGACGTGCGCTCCACCCGGCTGCCCGAGCCGGTCGCCTTCAGCCGGGACGGCCATCTGCTCGCCGTCGGTTCCGAGGACGGCAGCGTGCTGATCTGCGACGCCGTCACCGGCATCGCCCTGCGCACCCTCAAGGACCACATCGGGCGGGTCTACTCGGTCAAGTTCGCCGACGACGTGCTCGCCACCGGCAGCGCCGACGGCACCGTCCGGCTCTGGGACCCGGTCTCCGGCGAGTGCCGCCACCGCCTCGACGTGCACCCCGGCGGCGTCTGGCCGCTCTCGGTCTCGCGGGACGGACGGCTGGTCGCCACCGGCGACCTGAACGGCGTGGTCACCCTCTGGGACACCGTCACCGGCGAGCCCCGGCACCGCCTGCCCGGCCACGCCGCGCCCGTCTACACGGCGGTGTTCAGCCCCGACGGCGCGCTGCTGGTCACCGGCGACCAGCGCGGCGGCGGCCGGCTGTGGTCCACCGCCAACGGCCGCCGGCTCGCCGAACTCCCCGGCCACCGCGGCACCCTCTACCGGTCCGCGTTCAGCCCGGACGGCACCCTGGTCGCCACCGCCGACGGCGGTCCCGACGACGGCACCGGCGGCACCGTCCGGATCTGGGAGGTCGCCTCCCGCCGGCTGCGCCACAGCATGCCCGGCCACGCCGGACGGATCTACACCCTCGCCTTCCACCCCGACGGCGACCTGCTCGCCAGCGGCGACACCGAGGGGCAGATCCGGCTCTGGAACCCGCTCGACGGCACCGCGGTCGGCCGCCCGGAGGACTCCACCGGCAAGATCTACCAGGTCACCTTCGACGAGGCCGGCACCCGGTTCGCGGCCAGCGACAGCGACGGCGGCGTGCGGGTCTGGCGGGTCGGCCCCGCCGACGGCACCGGCGGGGCCCGGGAGGTGACGCCGCTGCGCCGGCAGCCGCCCGAGCACCGGGGCTCGGTCTGGGCCTGCCGGTTCCGGCCCGGCTCCGGCCGGGGCGGCGCGGAGAGCGACCCGCTGCTGGTCACCGGCGCCAACGACGGGCGGGTCCGGCTCTGGGACCCGTCCTCGGGCCGCAGCCGCCAACTGCTGCGCGGCCACGGCCGGCGGATCGGCTCGCTCACCTTCAGCGGTGACGGCACCCTGCTGGCGGCCGGCGGCAACGACGGGCGGGTCCGGCTCTGGGAGCCGTCCACCGGCCGTCGGCTGCGCGAGCTCTCGGGCCGCAGCAGCCGGCTGGTCTCGGCCGTGTTCAGCCCGGAGGAGGCGGTGCTGGCCACCGCCACCAACGACGGCGACCTGTGCCTGTGGAACGCCCGCACCGGCGAGTACCTGCGCGAGATGGACGTCGAGACCGAGCACGTCTGGGCGGAGGCGTTCAGCGCCGACGGCGTCCTGGTGGCCACCGCCAACGACGACGACACCGTCCGGATCTGGTACCGGCGCACCGGGGCGCACCTCAACACGCTCCGCGAGCACCGGGGGCGGGTCCGCTCGATCGCGTTCAGCCCGGACGGGCGGCAGCTGCTGACCGGCTGCGACGACAGCCGGGTGCGGATCTCCGACATCGACGCCGGGCGGGTGGTGGCCGAACTCGACGGCCACACCGACCGGGTGTACGCGGTCTCGCCGGCCGCCGACAGCACCTGGCTGGCCAGCGCCTCCTGGGACGGCACCGCGGTGATCTGGGTGGACCGGGCCGTCCGGCACCGGCTGACCGGCCACGTCGGCCGGCTGTGGACGGCCGCCGCCCACCCGAGCCGCCCGCTGCTCGCCACCGCCGGGGACGACCGGGT
>NZ_JZWY01000440.1:0-9910 GCF_000966955.1 Streptomyces sp. NRRL S-495 | reverse complement strand
GGGGGACGACCGGGTGGTCCGGTCGTGGGACCCGCTCGCCGGGACCGAGGTGGCGGGGTTGCGCGGCCACACCGGCCGGATCCTGGCCGTCACCTTCAGCCCGGACGGCTCCCTGCTGGCCAGCGGCGGCGAGGACGGCACGATCCGGCTCTGGCGCGTCCCCGAGGAGGGCCGCCCGACCGCCCTCGCGACCCTGCTCGGCACCCCCGACGGCTGGGCCGCCCTGCTGCCCTCCGGCGCCTACAAGTGCGAGGGTGACGTCGCCGGCGAGTTCTGGCACGCCGTCGGCATGTGCCGCTTCGAACCGGGCGAGCTCGACTCCCATCTGCCCGGCGTCCACCGCCTGCCCCCGGAGGCCCTGCTCTGAACCCCTCCGGGGATGTGGGAGCGCACGGGGAGGGCCCCGCCGGTGGTACCGGCGGGGCCCTGGTGCGCTCAGTGGTTCACCCAGGTGGTGCGGGTGCTGCTACTGGCGGTGCTACTGCTACTGGTACTGCACGGAGAGGGTGGTGCCCGCGAAGTCCTGCTGGGCGGCGAGGCTGAAGTAGACCCAGCCGGCCGGGGGGTTGGTGATGGTCAGGGTCTCGCCGTTGCCGGGGTTGGTGGACTTGGCGAGGGCGTTGCTGGTGGTGGCCCAGTTGGAGCCGCCGTAGTACAGGTCGGCGTTGCCGGTGCCGCCGGTGCTGGTGAGGGTGAGCGTCTTGACGCCGGCCGGCAGGTTGATGAAGTGGTAGCTGTAGTTGCCGGTGGCGGCGGCCAGGTTGTCCCGGCGGCAGTTGTTGTCGAACTGGCGGGTGTCCGGGATGGTGCAGACCGGGGTGGTCGGGGTGACCGGGCCGGTGGGGGCCTCCGGCAGCGGGCCGCAGTCGTTGGTGGCGCAGGCGCCGAGCCAGTTGCTGAAGTCGGCGTCGTAGCGGGTGCCGATGGTGGTCTTCAGGATGGTGCGGGCGCCGTTCCAGTCACCCGCGCGGTACTTGGCGAGCACGGCGTCCATGTCGGAGCGGTGCTGCTGCAGCATGTAGCGGGTGGCCAGCCAGCCCCAGCGGTAGACCCGGTTGGAGTTGACGTCGGCGTCGGCGGTCTGGTCGTAGACGGTGTCGAAGAGCTCGCTGAGCTTGTAGGTCTTCTTGCCGGCCTCGGCGATCGCGTCGGCGTTGCGCACGTTGCGGTAACCGTAGGAGATGTTCTCGGCGATGCCCTCGACCCACCAGATGGTCGGGGTCACTATGCCGGCCTCGAAGTCGCCGGCCATGTTGTAGCGGCCGTCGAGGTAGTGGGTGTACTCGTGGTTGAGGTTCCAGATCTGGAACTCCGGGCGGATCCAGGACGCCTCGTGGGCGATGAAGCGGGCCTGGTTGCCGGCCACCGCCGGGTTGCCCTCCTCGTACATGCCGCCGTTGTCGACGTCGATGTCGTAGAAGGCCCAGGCGTACAGCGAGTACTGGTCGTAGTCGTCGAAGGCGACGACCTCGAGGTTGGTGTTCACATCGCCGGGGATGGCGCCCTTGTCACCGATGATCTTGTGGAAGTAGGCATCCTGGTTGATCAGGCTGGTGCAGGTGGTCGCAAGCTGACCCGGGGACATGTCCTGGGCCTTGATCTTCAGGCCGTCGTTGCAGACCTTCTGGATCGGCAGGATGACCGGCATGAGACGGGTGTTCAGGTCGCAGATACCGAAGTCCGCGCAGTGGCCCTTGTCGAACTTGCGCGTCGCCCAGCCCAGGTTCATGGTGATCGGGGCGGTCGGGCCGACGTTCGGGTAGCGGTTGATCAGGTCCTTCATGATCGGCCGCAGCTGGGTCTTCAGCTCCGGCACGTCCAGCGCGTAACCGAGGTAGCGGCCGATGTTGCTGACGACGTCCCAGCGGTTCAGCAGCGAGTCGTTACGGGTGACGAAGCCGGACCAGGAGTTCAGGATGCTGGGGTCGGCCTTGAGGGCGGCCTTCCAGCCCTTGCTGTCGTTCGCGGCGGCGAAGCCGTCCTTGAGGACCCAGTCGAACTCGGCGACGGTGGCCGTCATCCGCTCGGGCCAGGTGCCGGTGTAGTTGTCGAGCAGCCACTTGAAGTAGCCGGCGTAACGGCCGAGGGTGTCGGTCTGGCCGATCACCTTGACGACCTCGACCATGAGGTCGCCGTTGGCGGCGGTGGCGTCCTTGCTGTGGTTGTTCGCGAAGAACGCGTCCAGCCCGCCGCGGGTGGCGGCGGCCAGCGTCGGGCCGTAGCTGCCGATGGCGTTCGGGTTGGTCTCGTGCAGGTAGTAGCCCGCCCGCAGGAAGAGCACCAGCTGGCCGATGGCGGTGCTGTTGTCGCCCGGGTAGGCCGGGGCGGCGTCGCGCAGCGCGTTGGCGACGGTCACCATGTTGGCCTCGCGGAAGGCGGAGCCCGAGGCGTTGACGTCGATGTTGAACAGCGGCCAGGTGCACTCGACCCGCGGCAGGGCCTTGAGCTGCTGGACCAGGGAGCTGCCCGAGGCGTTGAGCACCCCGGACAGGTCGGGACAGGGGTCCGCGGCGGCGGCCGAGAAGCCCTTGGCGGCCTTGACCGGAGCGGTGGCCGGGGCGGCGGGCGGGGTGTGCGCCGCGGTGCTGTCCTGGGCGGAGATCTTGTAGGCGCTGGTGCTCTTGGCATCGGGCGACTTGGGGACCGGGATCGACCGCGGCGTGGCGGCCGCGGCCTTGGTGCCGGCCGGGGTGGAGGCGCCGGCCGGGGCGGCCTGGGCCTGCGGGGCGAACAGTCCGAGGGCGATGAAGAAGGCCGCGCCGAGCGCAGGGAGCTTGCGCGCGTTGGCCGTGTTTATCCGGGAGGGACGCATCTGTGGGGGCCTCCGGGGCCGTTCGGGGCCGCGATATGGGGGACGCGGCCACTCGATGTGTGACATGTAAAATGGCACACGCTCCCAGTCGCCGGGAAGGCCCGGGGGTCGAATAATCGATCGCCGCAACCGAAACGTTGTCAGGGGGCCCCGAGGTGGGGCATTTGTCCTGGTAGAGCTCAGGCGGCCGGGGCTACGGAGCGTCCGGCGGCGGCCCGCGGAGTGAGTGCCGCGGCCTCCAGCGGGGCCGAGGGGTCGACCGAGAGGTCCGCCGGGGCCGGCTCGGCACCGGCCCGGACCAGCAGGTCGCCGACGGCCGCGACCATCGCCCCGTTGTCGGTGCACAGCCGCAGCGGCGGCACCCGCAGGGTGATCCCGGCCGAGGCGCAGCGCCGCTCCGCCAGCTCCCGCACCCGCGAGTTGGCGGCCACCCCGCCGACCACCACCAGCGTCCCGATCCCGTGGTCCAGGCAGGCCCTGACGGCCTTGCGGGTCAGCACGTCGGCGATCGCCTCCTGGAGTGCGGCGGCCGCGTCCGGGACGTTCGGCTCGGTGCCGGCGGCCCGCTGCGCCTCCACCCAGCGGGCGGCGGCGGTCTTGAGGCCGGAGAAGGAGAAGGCGTAGGGCGGGTCGTTCGGTCCGCTCAGCGGGCGCGGGAGACGCACCGCGCGCCGGTCGCCGTCCCGGGCCGCCCGGTCGATCGCCGGCCCGCCCGGGTAGGGCAGGCGCAGGATCCGGGCGACCTTGTCGAAGCACTCGCCGGCCGCGTCGTCCAGGGTGTCCCCGAGGTGGACCACCGGATCACGGGCCAGGTCGCGCACCAGCAGCAGTGAGGTGTGCCCGCCGGAGACGATGAGCACGACGCACGGGTCCGGCAGCGGCCCGCCGTCGAGCGTCGCGGCGGCCACGTGCCCGGCGAGATGGTGCACCCCGTACAGCGGGACGCCGAGCGAGAAGGAGTACGCCTTGGCGGCCGCCACCCCGATCTGCAGCGCCCCCGCCAGGCCCGGACCGGTCGTCACCGCCACCGCGCCGACGTCGGCCAGGGTGAGTCCGGCCCGCCGCAGGGCCTCGTCGACCACCGGCGCCATCGCGTGCAGGTGCGCGCGGGCGGCGATCTCGGGGACCACGCCGCCGTAGCGGGCGTGCTCGTCCATCGAGGACGCCACCGCCTGACCGAGCAGTACGCCGTCGCGAACCAGCCCCGCGCCGGTCTCGTCGCAGGACGACTCGATGCCCAGCACCACCGGCGATCCGGCCACAGTGTCCACCCTTATTGCTTGCTGCTACTACCTGCAACTATTGTGCAACAAGGAACTGCGGTGAAGATCTCCGGGGTGGGAGGAATACGCAGGAGCCGGTGCTTAGTTTCTGCAACTGATACGCAATAGTGTTGACCCGGCACGATCGTCACCGTTGAACTCGCCGAAAGGGGCCGTGTCCTGATGGGCACCTACTCGCTTCCCGACCTGCCGTACGACTACTCCGCGCTGGAGCGCGCGATGTCCGCGGAGATCCTGGAGCTTCACCACTCCAAGCACCACGCCGCGTACGTCAAGGGCGCCAACGACACCCTGGAGCAGCTCGCCGAGGCGCGCGACAAGGAGCAGTTCGGCGGTCTGGTCGGCCTGCAGAAGACCTTCGCCTTCCACCTGTCCGGCCACGTGCTGCACTCGCTCTTCTGGGAGAACCTCTCCCCGGAGGGCGGCGACCGCCCCGACGGCGCCCTCGCCGACGCGATCACCGAGCACTTCGGCAGCTTCGAGGCGTTCAAGAAGCAGCTCACCACCGCCACCACCGGCGTCCAGGGCTCCGGCTGGGGCATCCTCTCCTGGGAGCCGCTCGGCAAGCGCCTGATCGTCGAGCAGGTCTACGACCACCACGGCAACGTCGGCCAGGGCACCACCCCGCTGCTGGCCTTCGACGCCTGGGAGCACGCCTACTACCTGCAGTACCGCAACGTCCGCCCGGACTACGTCACCAAGCTCTGGGACGTCGTCAACTGGCAGGACGTCTCGGCCCGCTTCACGGCCGCGACGAGCGCCTGACCCCTGCACAGGGGTGAGCCGCCCAAAAACACCTGACCCAGGGCAGGGCAGGTAACGAAGGGCCCCCGGCCGGTGCGAACCGTCCGGGGGCCCTTTGTCAGCGCCGGGCCCCGGCCGGCCAGAGCACCTCGACGGGAACGCCCAGCCGCCGTGCGTGGGCGACGACGTCCGCCGTCCCGCCGAAGCCCCGGGCGGGCAGCCCGTCCCAAACGGCGATCAGCCGGTCCACCTGCCCGACGAGCAGCTCGCTCCCGGCCATGTGGGCGGCCTCGTCGGACTCCACCCGACCGGTGGGGTGCTGCTCGGCGGCGTCCCGGAGGAGGCGGTCGTAGACCGGGTGGTGCCACTCCGGCAGGCCCTCGCGGTACCGCTGGGCGGGGATGACCACTTCGAGCCGGGCACCCCGGTCGAGCGCGAGTTCGGCGATCCACGCGTCCGGCCCGTCCGCGATGCAGGACACGACGGTGAGCCCGCCCACGTCCTCCGCCGCCAGGGAGTCGGCCAGCAACTGCCGGACCTTCCGCTCCAGTTCGGTGTCCAAACCCCGGTGCCCCGTGATTCCGATGCGCATCGTGTTCCTTCCTAGGGGTGTGTGCCGTGCGCGGGAGGGCGCCGATCCGTCCAGTCTCCGGTACGAGGTTGTGGCCGGCCAGAACGCCGTTGCCTGCGGCTCGGTCTCGTCCGTGGTGTGCTCGATGGCGGCGAGTACGGGCACAGCGGCGACGATCGCCGCCGCGGCGAGGAGTGAAGGCTGCCGACCGCTGCCCCGCGCTCCTGCGGCGGGAGCGCGGGGCCGAAGTGACGGGCGGACGTGGGCTGTTGTTGGTGGAGGTCCTCGCCGAGACATGGGGCCGGTGCCCGCAAGGGGACGGCAAGGTGGTCTGGTTCGAGGTCCCCGAGCAGCACGAAGCGCCGTGCCCCACCATGGGTGGGGCACGGCGCTCGGCCTCGCGCTCAGGTCGCCGGCGGCGTCCCGAACGCGTCCAGGATGCGGTCCGCCGCGAGCGTCGCGGTCATCGTGCCCTCGCGCACCCGGCGTTCCAGCTCGGGGACCAGGCGGCCCACCTCGGGGTGGGAGTGGAGGCGGGTCAGGAGCTGGTCGTGGACCATCGCCCAGGTCCATTCCACCTGCTGGTCGCGCCGCTTGGCGGCCAGCGCGCCGGTGGCGTCGAGCACCTTGCGGTGTTGCTGGAGCCGCTCCCAGACGACGTCCAGGCCGCCGCCGTCGCGGCCCGAGCAGGTCAGCACGGGCGGCGTCCACGGCGCGTCCGGGGGCTGCAACAGGCGCAGTGCGCCGGCGAGTTCGCGGGCGGCGGCCTTGGCGTCGAGTTCGTGCGGGCCGTCGGCCTTGTTGACCGCGATGACGTCGGCGAGTTCCAGGACGCCCTTCTTGATGCCCTGCAGCTGGTCGCCGGTGCGGGCCAGCGAGAGCAGCAGGAAGGAGTCGACCATGCCGGCCACGGTGGTCTCCGACTGGCCGACGCCGACCGTCTCGATCAGCACCACGTCGTAACCCGCCGCCTCCATCACCAGCATCGACTCCCGGGTGGCCTTGGCCACCCCGCCGAGCGTGCCCGAGGTCGGCGACGGCCGGACGAACGCATGAGGGTCCACCGCCAGGCGCTCCATCCGGGTCTTGTCACCCAGGATGGAGCCGCCGGTCCGGCTGGAGGTCGGGTCGACGGCCAGCACCGCGACCTTGTGCCCCTGCCCGGTGAGCATGGTGCCGAAGGCGTCGATGAAGGTCGACTTGCCGACCCCGGGCACCCCCGTGATGCCCACCCGGACCGCCCCGCCGGCGTGCGGCAGCAGCCTGGTCAGCAGCTGCTGCGCCAGCGCGCGGTGGTCGGGCCGGGTGGACTCGACGAGGGTGATGGCCCGCGCGATGTACGCGCGCGAGCCCTCCCGCACACCCGTCGCGTAGCTGTCGAGGTCGATCGTCCGGGGCGGCATCCGACCCCCGCCTCAGAGCTCGTGGCCGAGGTCGGCGGCGAGCGACTTCAGGAGGTCGTAGGCGGCCTCCGGGATCACCGTGCCGGGCGGGAAGACNGACCGCCGCGGCGCCCGCCTCGTAGAGGGCGTCGAAGTCCTGCGGGGGGATCACCCCGCCGACCACGATGGTGATGTCCTCGCGCCCGGCGGCGGCGAGTTCGGCGCGCAGCGCGGGCACCAGGGTGAGGTGGCCGGCGGCGAGCGAGGAGACGCCGACGATGTGCACGTCCGCCTCGACGGCCTGCCGGGCGACCTCGGCCGGGGTCTGGAACAGCGGGCCGACGTCCACGGTGAAACCGAGGTCGGCGAAGGCGGTGGCGATCACCTTCTGGCCGCGGTCGTGGCCGTCCTGGCCCATCTTGGCGACCAGGATGCGGGGCCGGCGGCCCTCGGCCCGCTCGAACCGCTCGACCAGTTCCCGGGTGCGCTGCAGGGGGGCGGAGGGGCCCGCTTCGTCTCGGTACACACCGGAGATGGTACGGATCTGGCCCGAGTGCCGGCCGTACACCTTCTCCAGGGCGTCCGAGATCTCGCCGACGGTGGCCTTGGCGCGGGCCGCGTTCACGGCCAGGTGCAGCAGGTTGCCGTCGAGCGAGCCGCCGCGCGAGGGCCCGGCCTCGGCGGCCCGGGTGAGCGCGTCCAGGGCGGAGCGGGTGGCGGCCTCGTCGCGCTCCTCGCGCAGCCGGCGCAGCTTCTCGATCTGGGCGGCGCGCACCGCGGAGTTGTCGACCTTGAGCACGTCGATCTGCTCGTCGCTCTCCACCCGGTACTTGTTGACGCCGATCACCGGCTGGCGGCCGGAGTCGATCCGCGCCTGGGTGCGGGCGGCCGCCTCCTCGACCCGCAGCTTGGGGATGCCGGCGTCGATCGCCTTGGCCATGCCGCCGGCCGCCTCGACCTCCTGGATGTGCTGCCAGGCGCGGTTCGCCAGGTCGTGGGTGAGCTTCTCGACGTAGGCCGAGCCGCCCCACGGGTCGATGACCCGGCAGGTGCCGGACTCCTGCTGGAGCAGCAGCTGGGTGTTGCGGGCGATCCGGGCGGAGAAGTCGGTCGGCAGCGCGAGCGCCTCGTCCAGCGCGTTGGTGTGCAGCGACTGGGTGTGGCCCTGGGTGGCGGCCATCGCCTCCACACAGGTGCGGGCGACGTTGTTGAAGACGTCCTGGGCGGTGAGCGACCAGCCGGAGGTCTGCGAATGGGTGCGCAGCGACAGCGACTTGGCGTTCTTCGGGTCGAACTGCTTGACCAGCTTGGCCCAGAGCAGCCGGGCCGCGCGCAGCTTGGCGACCTCCATGAAGAAGTTCATGCCGATCGCCCAGAAGAACGACAGCCGCGGCGCGAACGCGTCCACGTCCAGGCCGACGTCCAGTCCGGCCCGCAGGTACTCGACGCCGTCGGCCAGGGTGTAGGCCAGCTCCAGGTCGGCGGTGGCCCCGGCCTCCTGGATGTGGTAGCCGGAGATGGAGATCGAGTTGTACCGGGGCATCTTCTGCGAGGTGTACGCGAAGATGTCGGAGATGATCCGCATCGAGGGCTGCGGCGGGTAGATGTACGTGTTGCGGACCATGAACTCCTTGAGGATGTCGTTCTGGATGGTCCCGGCCAGCTTCTCCGGCGGCACCCCCTGCTCCTCGGCCGCCACGATGTACAGCGCCAGTACGGGCAGCACCGCGCCGTTCATGGTCATCGAGACGGACATCCGGTCCAGCGGGATGCCGTCGAACAGCTGGCGCATGTCATAGATCGAGTCGATCGCCACGCCCGCCATGCCGACGTCGCCGGTGACCCGCGGGTGGTCGCTGTCGTAGCCGCGGTGGGTCGGCAGGTCGAAGGCGACCGACAGGCCCTTCTGACCGGCCGCCAGGTTGCGGCGGTAGAAGGCGTTGGACTCCTCGGCGGTGGAGAAGCCCGCGTACTGCCGGACCGTCCACGGCTGGTTCACGTACATCGTCGGGTACGGGCCGCGCAGGTACGGGGCGATGCCCGGGTAGGTGCCCAGGAAGTCCAGGCCGGCGAGGTCCTCGGCGGTGTACAGCGGCTTGACGCCGATGCCCTCGGGGGTGTCCCAGAGCTGCTCGTCGACGTCCTTGCCGGTGGCCTGCCGCCAGGCGGCGCGCCACTGGCCCTCGGTGGCTTCCGGACGGGCGGCGGGGGCGCCGTCGGCGTCCGGGTCGAGCCCGATCGCGGTGAAGTCGGGGATCATCGGGCCACTCCGATCTCGTCGAGCAGGGAGGTCAGGACGGCGACGGCGTCGCCGCCGGCGAAGACGAAGCCGTCCACGTCCGCGGGCGGGTTCTCGCCCGGCCGGCCGGCCAGCAGGACGCGGCGCGCGCCGGCCGCCCTGAGTGCGCCGGCCACCGCCTCGCCGTGCTCGCCGTACAGGGCGTCGCTGGAGCAGAGGCAGGCCACCGCGGCGCCACTGGCGGCGAACGCCTCGGCGAAGGCCGCCGGGTCGGTGCCCTCGTGCGCGGTGGTGGCGATGCCGCCGGCCTGGAACAGGTTGGCGGCGAAGGTGGTGCGCGCGGTGTGCGCGGAGGCGTTGCCGATCGAGACCAGGAACAGCGCCGGCCGCCCGCCGGTGGCCGCGAGGTGCGCGTCCGAGCGGTCGCGCAGCGCCTCGTAGGCCTCGGCGCGCCGCACCGTCGGCAGTCCGCCGCCGGGGCCGGCCGGGGCCGGCTCGCGGACCAGGGCCTGCTCGCCGAGGTTCGGGAACTCGCTGACGCCGGTGACCGGTTCGCGCCGCTTGGCGAGCCGGACCGAGCGCTCGGCCCAGGTGGCGGCGATCCGCTCCTCGACCAGGCCGGACTCCAGCGCGGCGCGCAGCCCGCCGGCCCGCTCGATCTCCTGGAACCACGCCCAGGCGGCGTGGGCGAGTTCGTCGGTCAGCCGCTCCACGTACCAGGAGCCGCCGGCCGGGTCGACGACCCGGGCCAGGTGCGACTCCTCCAGCAGGATCGCCTGGGTGTTGCGGGCGATCCGGCGGGCGAAGGCGTCCGGCAGGCCGACGGCCGTGTCGAACGGCAGCACGGTCACCGCGTCGGCCCCGCCGACACCGGCGGCC